>NZ_BAAACZ010000015.1:0-107823 GCF_039521975.1 Alkalibacillus silvisoli
GCTTCAAGCGAGTAAGATCCCTCAGAGACGATGAGGTAGATAGGTCCGAGGTGGAAGCGTGGTGACACGCTTGAGCTGACGGATACTAATCGATCGAGGACTTAACTTAAATCAAGTGATAAAACGCGTCTTCGGCTTTGGTTGATTCTTATCTAGTTTTGAAGGTATTGGACCTTCAATTAATCTGATATAATGATTTGTCCGGTGGTTATGGCAGAGAGGTCACACCTGTTCCCATGCCGAACACAGCAGTTAAGCTCTCTAGCGCCGATGGTAGTTGGGGTTTTTCCCCTGTGAGAGTAGGACACCGCCGGGCAAATAGCAATTACCCTTGACTATTTCATTTGAATATACTAATATGTATATTGTTTTTGGCTATAATAAGTTTTGGGTAATTAATTTTGTGAAATTAAGTAGACTTGGTAATATTCCAGCGTAGCTCAGTGGTAGAGCAGTTGGCTGTTAACCAATTGGTCGCAGGTTCGAATCCTGCCGCTGGAGCCATATGCTTCCTTAGCTCAGTCGGTAGAGCGCATCCATGGTAAGGATGAGGTCGCCGGTTCGAGTCCGGCAGGAAGCTCCAGTTAAAATACTTACATGATGCGGGTTTTGGCGATTGACGGAACTCGCTTTTCAATTACGGATGAGGTCTTTTGGCACAAATTTGGCACCTTTACTTAACTAAAGTGCATTTTTAGCATTTTAATCTCCCATAAACTTAAACATGACAGTGGCCGCAATCTTTATTGTTTGCGAACGTTCGAGCGAAATAGATGGTCAGAAATCATATTGTTTAATCGGTTCCACATTTTATTTGCTATCAGCAAGATGTTATTGTATACTAAGGTTAGAAAAGGCATACATTAAAAAGACCGTGGTGTGTTCGCACCAACGGTCTCCCAATAGGAACTTGTCCTAGAAGAGGAGGAGTTCACCTGGCTAAAGGTGACTTTACCCCACTGGCTTCCAACCGCAGGGGTAGGTCACTTTTTTTTGTTATCATCATGTTTCATCATCAAGACCACTAATGTAGCCACAGCCACGCAGAGCATGGCGGTTTCATGAGTAATGAACATAATCGTTCACCTCCCCTCTATCCGTTAGTGACGGATGGAAGGTTCAAACGGTAAACTCCTACCCCTGAGACAAAGTTCTATTGTTTCTCTAGTATACCATACTTTGAAGGACTCGCCTCCCCCATAGGAGAAAATCAGGAAGTATTTAATGGTTCCGTATGCCGACAATTCGGAAATGAAGAACATCCAAAAAATCGTCTCGTATTCTCCTGATGACTTCGCACCACTAAAGGTGAGCCACACAAGGGGCAATTGCGTCGCGCTGGCTCTACATTTTCATACACCTTTTGAGCCGTCATTTCCGGGTTCACATTCACGATAAATTGCTGCAGGCGCCAACGATCTAACAGATGAACACCACAAGCCTGGGCGAGTTTTCGGGCGGCTGCCGTATAAAAGCTATTCGTGACCACCCAGGCTTCCTGGGCTTGATAAAAAGGAATTGCCGCAAATACTTGCTGAATAGCCTGGATTCCTACCCTTTGCTTATACCCGTATCGCTTCGCCTGCACAACGATCTTTTTTTCCTTTTCCATCAACAAATCAGCCCCAAAATCATTGGAACGTTTCGTTCCTTTCACGGATCGATAGCCTAACTCTTTAAGCAGTTGTCCTAAAAAATATTCAAATTGGTGTCCATCCATTTGGTCGATCGAACGAATGCCACTTTGAACGACTCGTTGAAACGCTTGTTTCTCTCGATGACGCTTCATCCATCTTCTCATCAACCAAACAAAACCAACAATAACCAATGGGAAGGTAAAAAGGTAAAACATCACGAGAAAAATGCTGACGATCGTACCCTCGTCTATCATTCTTCACACTCCTCGTCCAACAAAAATACACGGGCCGAAACCCGTGCGTAAAGGTTTCCATTATCGTTCCGGTTCCGTATCCTTGGCTGGAGAGGGTTTGGATTCTTTCGCTCGCGGCTGTTCTACGACCACATTCTTTTTTAATTGTTCATTCCAATCCTTTTCCTTTGGCAAATCAACGTTCCCAACCCGTTCCCCGTCTTGATTTACATAGTTTTGCAACACATCTTTTAGGCCATAGGCGAAATCACGACCAGACGGATCATTGTCCACGGCAATGACCACTTGTTTCGGTGGATAGCCTTCCCTATTCATCCGGTTCATTTCTGCACTAACAGTGTGTCGTTTCAAACCAGACATTGAAAGCATACGTGCATTTTGTATATCCTCCTTCTTTTCACTCCAATAAGACAACGCATCGACGGCACTTTCAAACACATAGAGCGTTCCCGGCTTTCCAATATCAAAAGAGAAACCAGCGTTCCCTGAGCTGTTTTTGTCAATGCCTTTAAACCAATCACCAGTACGAGCCATCGGTTGCGTGCCTTGTCGATCCGCCCCCACGACCTCGCCCTGCTGTTTCCACTTATAAACGACATTGCCCCGTTTGTCTTGCGCCACATAATCCCTGCGCTCCAACCAATTCACGACTTTAGGGTGAATTTTGCGATCCTGGGTTAAATACTGATGCATGCGCGTCGTATCGCTCACCTCATAGTGGCTAGGATATCGGTAGGGTTCGGACGGTATTTTGGCTGATGGCGGCCGTTCCTTTTCCTTAAAGGAGCCATTTGCAATATCTTCCACAGCTTCCGGAAAAGACATCCCATAGTACATTTGCGCAAAGTTGATCACGCCAGCACCTTTTTCCCCTCGCGAGTTCCACGCATACATCTGATCACGAATAATCAAGCTGTCATGTTCCGTGTGTCGGTAGTAACGCCCTTCTTTTTCAAAGGTTTCTCCCTTCGCCTCAAGATAATCCAGCAGATCGACACGCTTAGCTCGTTCCACTTGCTCCGTACGGACACGGTTCACCATGCCGTACTCCCTCCTTTCATTCATGGTTGATATAATGAAAAAACCACAGGGATTATTGAACCCCTATGGTTCTGATACATCACACATCCGGTTCCGGACCCTTAATGCCTGTTTGAGTTCCGGCGCTGATTGATGACGTGGCCACCGGCTCTTGTTGTTCGCGTCGTTCGCGTTCATTGGATCGTTCAGCGCCTTTCTGAGATGTTTTTTCTTGCTCATTGGTGTATTCTTCGTCTAATTGCTTTTCAAGGGAACCTAGTCGTTTCTGGCCTTGCTCGGAGAGAGGAAGTTCTTTGATTTCTTGCAGTGACTCTTTTTTCAAGTGGTACACTGTATGCGGATCATGTCCCTGCTCAAATGCTTGCATTCGCTTCTTTCGTTCTTGTTGGTCGCCGGATTCTTCCCGATCCAATTGCTTCCCAACGGCAGGCTCAATCAATCCCATGATTTCGCGCTTATAATGGTCTTTAAAGATTTGATGCTCCGTTGGTTTATCCTCTTTTTCAAACGGGCTTGCATTGCGTTCATGAGCCGTCACTTCGTTGCGGTAGGCTTTGAGTAACGGACTTTCCTTACGCATCAGTGAGGATTTTTCATTTTCGTCTTGCTGTTTAACAGGACTTACATGGGGCTTTTGAGCCGTTAATGGCAAGGTGGATCCTTTGGCTTCCTGATGTTGTGCTTCACGGGAAGCTTTATCGGGTTCCACCTGTTGGATCACTTCTTGTTTGTAAAGGTCCTTATATGCCTGCCGATCGATGGTCGCTCCATCTTGTTTTTTCGTTTGATGAATCATTGATTCATCTCCTTTCGGCTCTTCTTTTTTCTGTTCATGCGCTTTTTCCGGTTCTAACGTTCGTTCCATCGTGGTAATAAACTGGTGGGATGTGTCTTGTACCTCTTTGAGTAATTGCTGATGATCGTCAAAGGTGCGGTTTTTCGTCCAAGATTTAAGGTAATCCAGCGAGTAATCAGACGTATCCACGCCAAAATGAGAGGCTACCGTGTAGGCGGTCATCTCTGCCTGAAACTCTTTTTCCGGTTGCGAATATCGGTGGTGTGTTTCTGCGGTGTGCAATTTCCCATGCGCCAACTCATGCAACAGGGTTTTGACATTCTGCCGTTCATCGTTGCGCGGATTTAAAGCCACCTCCTTTGTTAAGGTATAGCTGACGCCTTTAGCTGCGCCTAACTCTTGTTTCGGTTCCACAATGGCAATGCCATTTTCCTTGGCGATGGCTTCCATACCTTGACGAAGTTGACCGTAATCCTCCACCTTCCCTTCCATCCATTTATTTGGGAATAAAGCCGGCAAATCATCCCGTGTGGCCGACGTCTGGCTAATATCAAAAACGGTTCCCGTTGAAAACACAAGACGACCGTCTCGTTTTGGGAGATGGCCGTCTTGAATGTGTGTCTTTTCATTTTTGGTCGCATATTTGACGGGCTTCCATGTGCCTTCCTCGTTTTGAAATTGCTCGCCGAGCCGTTGAGGTACGAGGATTTTAGAGCCTTTCTCTCCTTTTTGCACGGGAAAACCTTTGTCTTTCCAAAATTTATACGAACCAACGGCTTCGGCGCCCGGAAATTGCGATTGCATGAGCTGAACATTATTCAGAGAGTAGTTGTGAAATTGCCCCATAAACCGCAAGTATTCCTTCATTTGATCCTTGGAATAGAAATGGTTAGCCACTTTTTCTTCCATGCCTTTAGTCAGTTCCTCGATGTCTTGTTTCATCGCTTCCGGTGATTTACGGGGTCTCGTTCTCGCCATCGTTCCACCTCCGATCGGCGGCCTCAATCAGTTCTTCCATGTTCGCCTCATGATAATTTTGCCCAATGTCCAAGACCATCTTTTTCGTTTGGGTATCAAACGGAATCAACAGGTTCTCTTGATTGATTAAGTGCTGTTCAAGGGCAGCTTTATCCGCCGGATCGAGTTCAATCGTGTAGCGCGTATTCCCTACCAAAATCTCCACATCATGCTCCCCTAAACTTTCAAATACACCCACTTCGTAGCGATCATCCAAAAAATACATTTACACCTCTCCTTGCGTTTGCTTGGCTTTTTGGCTTTCTTCCCAATCGATCTTTTTCTGCCGTTGATGGGATATGCGTTCTTTGACTTCTTCTTTGGCAATGCTTACCGGCTCGCTCTCCATATTAGATGTTGTAATGAGATGGTTTTCATTCATTAGCATGCCATTCATGAGCTCAATCAGAATTTGCGTGTTTCGATCACTATTATTCACCCCCAATTGAAGTTTCTTTAATTCTGATGCAAACACTTGACGGAATTGTTCGGCGGCCATATCCATAATGGCTCGATTGGATCGATCTTCAATTTTCCATGCTTCATGGTCTTGTATGATTTTTTCCAATGCTTGCCCGTGATAGGTAATACGTTGCTGATCACGGTAAGCATCGATATAGTTCATCACTTCCGGAAGCACACGGATATTCATGCGTTTGCGTTCACTCATCATTGCCCCCTACCTTTCGCGTTCAATGTCTCGTTCTAGTCGTTCATAATCCATGTCATTCATGTACGATTGATAGGTCTGTTTCATCGATCGGTTCAGACGGTTTAACGATTGCTGCATCGCGATGCTCGATGACTTGCCATGACGCAACGATTGATCCCCTGCTATTCTTTTGGTCTTTGGTCTTTGGTACAATTGATTGTCATACGATTTCATTTCCTTCAAAAAGGCATTGCCCATACGCTTGTAGAGATCATCGATCTTATTGCTTTTATAATTCTCAAAGCGTTTGCTTTCTTTCGGCCCATCCCCATAGGCGGCTTTCATTTCATCCACTTCTCGATCCAACCGTTGATGCAAATTTTTAAGGTCTTCCGGATGGTGTTTGTCTAAATACGTCGTGGTTAGTTGATCGATCATCGGCCGGATCGAATTGAGGGTGTTGTAACCATAATTCCAATGGCGTTTGTTTTCAGGTAATCGTTCATATATATCCTTAAACAGAGGTTTCATTTCTCGATTTTGCCATTTTAATGTGTTTTGTTCTTTCTTGCCATCGACCATCTTTCCACGAATGATTTGATTGATCTGCTCGCGTTCATAGCTTCGATCTTGCAGCCCATTAACCACTTCGCCTTTCATGGCATCTAAGGTTTTGGGTTTTCGTTTGCCACGCTCTCGGGTCGGTTCAGGTTCAACGGTGGCTACATGAATGTGAATGTTATCGGTGTTTCGGTGAATGGCCGCCGACCAAATCGAACTTTGTTCGAGCCCTTCTTTTTTGAGCATCGTCTGCATCGATGAACGGGTGACATTCTTTAATGCTTTTTCATCTAGCTCACCGGTTTTTTGATCATAGATCCCTTGCTTTTCTAACCACTGATTATCAAAGGTAATCACATCTTGCCACATGAGACTCTTATTTTCTTGCGCATGTTGGAACGCATGTTTTAATTCATCTTTTTCATCGGTGTTTAGTCTATCCGAAGTATCCGTAAAAAGAGCCGACGTTTTTTCCGGGTCATCCATGTAATGATTGTACAGCGAAAACATTTGGGAAGGCAGTTGCTTATCCCCTTTGGCTTCTTCCCGATCCACATAATTGACGTACTGATCAAAGGCTTTGGTATTGGAGGTAATAAATTTTGTTTTCAATACCACACCTGGCGTGATGGTTGAAGCACTCATGATGATGGCTCCGGTTCGTCACCAATGAGTGCATTCATCGTTTGCATGCTATCAGCACATCGTTCCATGACTTGCAGATTGCTGGCCACTAATGCTTCCAATCGTTGGACCCGTTGATCCTCCATATAGAATTGTGCCATCTTCATGATCCGTTCTCGTAAAAATTGTTCTCTGGAAATGCCTTGTTCTTTCGCGAGTTCTTCCACTTTTTGAATCGCTCTTGGTTCAACATTCCGGATCACAATATCCATTTTGCACCCTCCATTTTGATTTTTCCTTCTTGGTTTTTCCGATCAGATCACTCGTTTTAGATGCTTAAACCTTCGTACGCTTTGTGGCAGATATCTTCATTGATAGGCGAGATAGAAAAGAGCATAAGGGGTTTCTGATATCACATAGGGTGATATCCCCGGCAGAGCCGGGGGAAACAATGATATCAAGGAAATCATTTATTGGTGTAAGGTTGTCGTCTGCTTTCAGGGAACGCACGTTTTAAATTTTGCTGATGGTGTAAGGTTGTCGTCAATGATGGTGCAAGGTTGTCGTTAAGTTTAATCATCACTCATCGATGGCCATTTCCATTTGTTCTTCGATCATGTCTTGTTCATCCTGAGACACCTCGAGGGCTTCTTGTTCTTGTGCCATGTCTGTCTCCAACCCATCAATTTCTGACTCGATTTGACTGTGTTCACTTTCCAGTTCCACTTCTTCATCGTCGGTGCTGTACAAAATGTCTGCTTCAATATCAACCAATTCTTGCTCCAATTCTTCGATCCGTTCGTTCATATTTTCGATCACTTGCTGATGCGCCTGTTGGTCATCGCCCAGTCGGTCGTACTCCAAGTTCAGTACGCGTTGGTCGTAGGTGTTTTCATCTTCGGCTGTCAATGATTCATCAACCTCAACCATTCGATGATCGGCATAGACTCTTGCTAGTTCAGCCGGGGTGCTATCATTGGATGATTCATCATGCCCAACCACATCATCGGTTTCTTGCTCTTGAATATCCATACCAATAACATCAAAAGATGGTTGGACGGCATCGATATGAACCACGACATAATCCCGATCTTCATAAAGAATGGTCACTGGTAATTCCTCACGGGCGTTGGAACGATCTTGAGCAGCAAAGGTAATTTCCGTATTCCGATCAACAGATGATCGATCAACATGTAATGTCGCAATCATGTGTTGGTCGTTAGGGTTATACGCCCAATCTTCAATCACGACTTCACCGTTCCCTTGCATTGGAATGGACTCTCCGATTTCCGTGTGTTGAATATCACCCGGCGGTGCGCCAAACAATGTTCGGGAAAGCATGAGGAACATCCCTGTCACGACAAAGGTAAGGGTGATCACAAGCAAAGGAACCGTACGTTTCGTACTTAGGGCGAATCGTTTCCGCATCATGTACCCCCCTCTCCTTCCATGCTTTCGACCGCATCTCTAAAATCTTGAATGATCCAAGCGCCATCTTCTTGTTGTTCCGCATCTAATTCAATAAAAGTCGCCGTCGTGTCTTCATCACTGTTGGTGCTATACGTGTGCGAAAAACGAGCCATAATTGTTGCTTCCTGTTGGTTCAGTTCGCCCGTCTCAACAAAGAATTGAACGTCTTCCGGAATCGCTCGCTGCTCCGTTTTTTCTTGTTCATCGGCCGGGAATAAAAATTCATGCAGATTGTCCTGCATGATTGCTTCGGCTTCATCTTTGCGGTTTTCATATGACTCTGCTTCTTCGGTATAGACGGTTTGGACAAAGGTTTCGGCAGTTGCTTGTAATGCCTCTTGGCGTTCTTGCATTGCCGCCGGTTCTTCCATCTCTTGTTCGTTTTGAAGACGAGTGATTTCACTTTCCAATTGCTGATTGGCATCCATCATCTCCTGCATCTGTTCATTGGAAAAGGTTGCTTTATCGTCATCGGCCATCACGCTGTATACATTCACGCCTGTAACCGCGAAAATCGCAACCAGGGCGATCGCAAATAACGTGATGCGCGTTTTTGATTTCACAAAGGACATCCTTTCTACGCCTGATTAAGATCCTCTCTTCCGTAGAACATCAACCAGCGCTACGGAAAGCATGAAGAGATTGGCAAGGGTATACATCAACAAGGTGATGCCCAGTCCAAGCAATGCAGATGTTATAAGTGCCGGGGATGATAACCACCCCCCCCCCGCTAACAGAACCATAAACTGAAAGCCATAGATAAACACCCATAACCATTTGCTTTTGATCATGGCCTGACTCCTTTCAAACGTTTTTACTCTATCCAATACGCTGCACATTGCCGTTAAAGGTTTGGCCCCAATAACCGTTTTCCAAAGATTCATAGGCAACACCGGTGCTGGACTGTGCCCCGATGAATTGCCCGTCACCGGCGTAAATTCCGATATGCCCATTGTATTTGTACGTATCAAAAAAGACCATGTCCCCCGGCTGCATGTCATCCGGATCAACCGACTGTCCTTCTTGATAAAGCGTTTCGGTCGTCACCGACCCAAGCGGACCAAGATCCACCCCAATTTGTTCAAAAGCCCAATGAACAAACGAGGAACAATCAAAAATGCCTGCGGCCTGTTCCACTTCATTTCTTCCGCCCCCAAAGTCATACTCGGAGTTGCCGATCCATCGTTCACCAACTTCGACAACCTCCGGAATGTCTCCGGCATCGATGGGAGTTGCGAGGTGATCCAGAACGGCATCAACGTATCCTATATCGCCAAAACACGCGCCTGTCTCTGCGCTTTCAGGACGAATGCATGAAAACTGCCCAGTGTGCGCTAAGTCTTGATACTGTTCACGCGAAAACTCAATCGCAAGATCCTTGGAATACTCACCGCCATTGTGTTCTTCGGCGTACTCAATGAAGCCATGACCAAAATTGTATGACTGCAATGCAAGTTCCACATCGCCACCGGCGTCCTCTAACACTTGCGCAAAGTATTCCGTTCCAACATCGATGCTCGTTTCAGGATCACTGATTGTGTTTCGAGGCAGGCCCAAGGATTCTGATGATTGCATCACATCATCCAACTGGCCACCGGACTCTTGCATCGTTTTCGCCATCAATATTTCCACCATATCCGGTATGCCATGTTCCTCGGCGTATTGTTCAAAGAGGGGCCTTAGCGCCTCCACTTCCTCGTTCACTTGTGCTTCGCCTTCGGCCACATTTCCCACCGAGTCAACATCGTCGGCTTGTTGTTGCTGCTCATATTGGCCACCGAGCGAAAGAATCGCCACAACTACCATACCGATCAAGCCACTCACAGCCACAAGGACGGATAACACCGCAAGCCCTTTCCACTTCTTCGGAATTAAGGAAAAAAGGAACAGGAGAAAAGCGATGATCGAAGAAACGGACATCTTAAGCTCCTCCTCCGAACAACGCCAATTCTTCGTCTGAGACTTCAACGGAAAAGCGTAGGTTTTTAACGGCTTGAATGTTTAAAACCACATCTCCAGTTTGTAAATCCGGTATTTGCGAAACCTCACTTTCAGATAACTGCCCGGCAAAGATGGTTTGCAACATCTCAAGGTTATTGCTGTCTTGTTGCATGATCCATTTGTATTGCGTGAGTTCGAACAACGTTTTAATTTCCTCGACCAAGCTTTGGTCGGAACCTTCCGGCACAAAGTCCCGGATCGTGTGCGACGCATACGTGAAACCGGCAAAATATTTGCGGGCTTCTCGTACAAACGTCGTGAGGAAACTTAGAGCGTGGCCACTGCCTTTTTTGGTATTGATAATGTGATGCGCCTCATCCATGAGGATGAGAAACCGTTCGGCGTCTTCAAACGTCATTTCACCGTTGTTATAAGCTTCAAATTGGGGGGCGCCGTTGGTAAGCATCGCATCCCATAACAAGTTCATGACGTTAAACAATTGGGCTTGAAAGATTTCGGTCCGCATCTGACTCAGCCCGCGCAACTGAAAGATAACGACGTGTTTGTCTTGAAAATCGGCAATGCTGGATACCCCATTAAAGAGGTGAGCGTATGTTTCAACAAGGTTTTGGATGTTCAACTCAATCGTTTCCAGCCGGCGTTTGCGTTCCAGACTTAGGTTGTCGCGTTGCTTGCTTGTGGATATATCGGCGTAAAGTTCCTCACGAATAAAGGCCAGAAAATCCGAAAAAATAGGATACGCCTCCACCGGTTGCCCCGTAAGGTTGGCATCCCCTTCATCGCTCCATAAACCTAAAGAGACATACAATTTTCGAAGCATATTTTCATATTCTTTCAGTTCATTGTCGGATGCTTCCGGGGCCAGAAATCGGTAAAAGGTCGTGAGTTTTGATAAATGCTGCGTAAACGACGTAAAATCATCTTTCGCCGTCCGGTACACTTGCAAAGGATTAATGATGCCGTCCGTGCCATCCAAGGCAATTTGTTTGCCGCCGATCGCCTCTGTGAGTGGTAAAAACTCCCCAACGACATCAAAAGCACGAATTTTATGCCCTTTAATGGCATTATCGAGCATGATTTTTTTCAAAAGCGTTGACTTACCGGCCCCCATCGCCCCAATCACGACGGAACTATACGATTTCCGATCTTTATCACGGTGAAACAAATCAAAAACGACGTTACCGCCGGTCATCGTTGTACCGTGATAGGTACCGGTCGGATCATGGAGTTGAGTGAAGTGGAACGGAAAGCCACCGGCTAGCGCAATCGCTGGCATCGCCTGCCCTTTGCGGCGATTGCGGCGTTTCGCTTGCGCCGTATACGGTTCATGGAGCGCTTTCCACTCCATGTCTTGTTCGTTTAAAAAAACGGCGCCTCTGAAATTTTCCCCTTCAAGAGCCGTTAAGACTTCGTTCACTTTGTCTTCCAGTTCTTCTTTCGTTCGCGCATTCACATAATGGCGAAGATGCACCCGTTTGATCACTTCCCCTTCTTCATAGACGGAGGCATACAGGTCTTGAAGATCATCCAAGCTGTTTCGGGCTTCCAAAATACTGACACTTTCTTTCTCTGTCATCATCCGGGAACTTTGTTCGTCGATCCCTTTATTTAAGCCTTCGCGTACCTTATGACGATCTTCCGAGGTGACATCAATGGTCGTGATGACGTTTTCCATATTGACGATGGATTCCAACCAAAAATCCTTCGTATTTTTCGGATAGCTATACACGTGCACACACGTTTCGTAACCATCCCCTTTACGTATAAAACTTTCCTTGAAGCTGATGCCGCCTTGGGGTTGAATGTTTGCGAGCAAATACGGGTTATAACCCTTACGTTCGGTCTCCGTGGCATCGGTGTCGTCTTTGCGTTTCCATGGCGCAAGCATCTGTAAAAGGCTCATCATTGTTACCCCCTCTGATGATCAAGTTTCGAGTTTTGATTATTAAGTTTATAGGTCACATCCAATTTCTTCGAATTGGACAAGGTAGACAGAGGCAGGACCCGTTGCAGTTTTCGGCGCGTAAATTGCGTGCGTTCGGATAAATCTTTTATTGTATCGCCAAATACATAAAGGTAAAATTCGCGATTCGTGCGGTGTTTTTCTAAAAATTCCAGTTCCACCTTTTTCTTTAACAAAAAGCGATCGATCAGTGGCGACGCGTTGGCATCGATTTTTTGTTGGATATGTGCCAATTGCGGCGTCATGTTGACCGGGAAATTAAGCGAGACAATCTTGATATCCGCCTCATACGCGCGTAAAAATTGCGTAAGCCCCAAAATGTCCATTTCGGCTTCAGCATCACTCTGGGCATACACATCTTTCGTGGTGAGTTGAAAGACATCCATATAGCCTTGACCATCTTGCAGTTCGATTGCGCCGTCGTCGGACATGTCTCGAATCGGGATAATATCGGCAATGCGGTCCGGCGCTCGTTCCCGTTTCTCCTTCGGTTTCGAACGCTCGCCAAGGCGCAGCCGTCGTTTTGGTTTTTTATGCTCATCAAAGAGAGCGTCTTGGCCCACCATGTCCTCATAAATCATAGATCTTCCTCCTTCGTCGCTTCTTCGTGCGGATCATGGGCATGATAAGTGGCACGGTCCCGGCTGAGCATCATCCATACCGCCTGTATCATGCGCATATGCGGATTCGTTTTGGGGCGATACAGCCAAAAGCCGTATAAGGCGACCATAAACACGACAAACGGGATCGTCAGCGACGGATGAATCAGTGCGTGAAGGATAAAGCCCATCACGAGCATGCCAATCGCAACGAGTAAATCGGTTAAATACAGCCACCGGTTCAATTTCAATTCTGCCGTAATCTCTGTGGGAATTTTATAATGCAACAGCACCCCTCCTTTTTCATATAAAAAAGCAGACTTCAAGAAAAAGAAGCCTGCGTCTTATCGGTTGTTGCGTTTGTTTTTCCAATTTCGCGTCGTGTTTTGACCAAGCTGATAACTGCGTTTGCTCTTTTGCACATAAGGGTTATTGTTAAAACGGCGTGACGTACCATCGCGCATCGCTTGGCCCACCGTTCGCGTCTCACCGCCAGCCGATCGTTTTGGCATGGGGATGTCGCTTGTGGTTGGTTCATGGCCGTTTTGATCGGCTTGCATTTGTTGGTGCAACGTCGCCGATCGCTGGTTACCGCCGCCTCCTTTGCGGGCTTCTTCGCGCATCTCTGCTTGGAGCGATGGTGTTTTACCTCCGTGCGTAGGTGGCGGTGCTAATGGACGGTTACCTTTGGTGCCCGTCAGTTGCGGTTGTTGCTGCGTATCTTGATAGGCGCCCGCGTTGGCATTCGCAGTGGAACCTTCGCCTTCCCCGGCGGGGGATTGGGCATTTGTCGGTGACCCTGCCCCCAGTGTTCCCTGTGCTGGTCGCCCTTGGGGTGCCGTCCCTTGTTGACCGCCACCGGATTGTCCGAATTTTGCTCCGGCTTGCGTCGGTGATCCTTGGTTCCCTGCGGCGCCATTGTTCGGCGTTTGGGAGCCTTGGCCACCTTTGCTGCCACCAGCTAAACCGGATATACCACCGGCGGTTCCTGCCGCCGTACTCACGCCACCCGAAGCGACACCTTTTGTTGCTTTCCCGGCCATCTTCGCGGCGCCCTGCACCGCGGGTTTGGCGGCTTTTCCGGCAAAGTAGGAACCGGCCGCGACCGTCCAAGCATTGCGAAGACCTGCATCAATGCCAAAGAGTTTTTGCACAATATTCGGCCCATCAATGACCGCAAGGCTACCGGCGATCATGGCGATCAAATAGCCAAACCCACTCATTTCGCTTGCAATATACTCCGTATAGTACATATACATGCGCAAACTCAAAAACACCATGATGATAGAGACGAAAATGCTGCCGATGTTTTTGAGGATCTCTTTCAATCGTTGCCCGGTGCTAATATCCGCATAAGCCATGATCAGCGCAACGACTTTGTTAAAGGCGAGTTCAAAGCATAGTTTAGCAATTTTAATGGATACGAGAATCATGGTGACTGCCATCACGCCGAGCGTAATCAACCCCGTTCCCCAATTCACATCCCATCGATAGTAATTTTCCGGGAAAAAGTCGAACCAGCCGTCATCACCAATGTCGACTAACCCTTCTTCGCCGTTGGATTCAATGCCGATTTTGTTAGATAGTACAGCTTGACCTGGTTCTGATAAATCTTCTCCATCTGCTCTTTCAAAATCATCGGTGATTTCTTCGTTGATATCAATTTGATCGATGTTTTCCGGATCGACATGGTGCTGCGTTTCCACATCCGGGGTTTGCCAGCCGGTTTCGTCATAAATAGCCACGTCGGTGACATGGTCATGGACAATTTGATCGGCCATATCAAACGCACCATCCCCGACGGAGGCTACTTCCACCGCATCATCGGTAAAGCTGCTGGCCTGATTCATCCCCCAAGTCAGGAGTGTCACCGTCATAATAGAAATGAAAATGTTCACCGGAATTTGCGAGCGTTGCTGGCCTCTTTGGAACATAAGCTGATAGGCAATAAGCCCAAGCGCAAGGGCAAGCAGGATATACAATATGGGTTGAATCGTTTGGAGAAATTCAAGCACCGGTTCAGTCTGAAAGAAATCCAAGAGCACAAGAACGCCATCAATGACGCCTTCCATCCCGCTCACAATCGCCCGAAAACCTAAAAGAAGCCACCAGCCGAGGAATCGGAACAGGTAGCTAAAGATATTTCCCGTATTGAGTTCGTCTTCAAATTGGCGTAAGGTGTCCAGTAGTTCTTGTTCGTCCACCGTCTCCCTCCTTTCCTGCCGTTATTCCTCCTCCATAAACATCTCCCGGGTGACATCGATCCTTTCGTCGATGCTTTCAATAAGCGCGTCCACCGGCGCCTCGTTTTGGCCAGGTTGCAGCGTAACAACAGCGTCTTGCAGAACGATCGTGACAACTTCGCCTTCTTCGATCTGATCGCGATAACGTTGGATCATGTTCATAATGTTCGGTTTCATCGGTTCCTCCTTATATTAGCTGACAGCTTCTTGGTGGTTGTCTTTATGGGTTTCCTCATTATCTTCCCACGATTCAACGTACTGATCAATGGTTTTTCGGATCGCTGCATAGGTGTTTTTATCCACCTCGTCTGAATCGCCTAGCATCTTTATTATTTGGAGAAAATCATTGACCGACATCGTTTGCATCTTTTCTTCATCTGCATCCATCGACGGAGCTATCCGATCCATCGCCATCGTCCATAAAGAACCGGTTAACACCTCAGATAGAGGCGTTTGTTTCCAGCCTTCTTCCCTCGCTGCATCCTCCTGCGGCGATGTTGGTGCCTTTGTTTCTTTGCTTTGGGGGGCTTTTTTCCTTTCTTCGTTGTTATCCAACGATGCTTCACCTGTTAAAAAGGAAAAATCCATAACAAGCTCCGACAATCGGATGTGTCGATGCGGCGTGTCTACCTCCACATCGGTAATGGACCGATCAGCATCCAAGTTTAAATACTGATAGGCATAAGGCATGCCTTTATTATAGATGGGGAACGGACGAATCTTTTGCTTGCCATCTTGCGTTTCACGCTTCATCGTTCGAGAAACGACCGTATGCCCTTGCTTGATTTCCATCAGTTCATTCGCATCTAAAAGTTTTCGGCCTTCCGTATTATCGGTTTTCGCTTTTTTCAATGAAAACGGTGTGCCGGACCGAGTTTCGACTTCCCGTGTTTCATCGCCGAGTTTTTCTGAGAAGTGTTTGGCTGTCTCCACGTCTGCGGTCATGATATAGATGTGATTGCCGCAATTCCCGCGAAGGGTGTTTTGAACGTCCTCCCCATATTTGTCTTTGAGTTGCGCATAACTCTGCACGACGAGATGAAAGCGAATGTTTCGACCTAGGGATACCGTCATTTTTGACCCCATGCCTGATATCGCCGGCATTTGCCCAAACTCATCGAGCATAAAAACGACTTCGCGCTGACATGCTTGCCCTTTCGCCATCGATGCGTGTTTTGCCAACGTGAAGTACAATTGATCCACAAACATGGATGGGAGTACATGCGTGGAATCATCATAATCCGGGGTGATCATAAACAGCGCGACCGGTCGATTGAAACTCACCACCTCCGTGATGCCGACGTCCGGATGGTTTTCCTGTTCCAGTGACGTTTCGCCCGTTTCCTCGTTCACCGTATTTATCGTTACTTCGATGCGTGTCTGTTCCTCTAGGATTTTTGCTTTTTGTTCTTTCGTTCGCTTTTTGTAGGCTTGCTTTGAAAGAGGATTGGGATCATGATCAACGCTCAAGGCATCGTTTTCCCGGAGCGTTCCTTGGAAATGGACCACCCAATAGCCCCCCTCCCCGGTTTGGTTCATTTCCTGTGTGCCATCCGGAAACGTCACCGTTACTTTGGAAAAGGGGGCGCCCCTGCCTTCGATGGATTGGCCAAAACCAACTTTCTTCAAATCAAGCGAGTTTTTCGCGGTCATTTTCGCTTGTTCGCTCAAGGTGAAGCGTCGAAGTTCTGCCATGGCTGTCGTAAAGATTCCCGAGCGTGTATTGCCTTTGGCAAAGTTGCTTGTCGCATACTGCATTTTCGCTACGCTATCCTGTTTAAGGTCCTGAAAGTACTGATCCAAGGCGTTGACGACGATCTTGGGGTTCGACGGATGCGGCAATTCCTTCGATCCGAGTTCAGACAACATGTTCGCAACGGTATAAAGGGTGATTTTTTCTTCTTCGTCGTTTTGAATACAATCTTCGGTTACGGCCAAGATCATCGCGTTGACAAGCGACATCGCACTGTTTTGCCACATGGGATCTTTCACATGTGGATTATAATAGAGCATGTGCGTGAGCGACTCACACAAGGTCTCCGCCACCGAGTAATTGCCTTCTTTGTAGGCGTCTTTAATCAATTGCAAAGGATTATAACTCATGCTTTGCATCGGATTCATCATATTGAGCGCTAACACGTCAAAGCCGCGCTGTTCTAACGTCTCTTTGAAGCGCACAAAAAGTTCACCCTTCATATCATTGATAATCATGCTTGGTTTTTTTTCAGCCCTTGCGTATGCATCAATGGTAGGATCCACATACAGCTGCCCTTTCCCGGAACGGGTGGTGCCAATCACCATGTTATGAACGGCTCCATCATCGATAAAATGAGCGTGTCCCTTGTGCGCAATAACACCCCCACCTTTACCGCGATAGCTTTTTTCTTTCTCAGGAATCTTTTTATATTGTTCAGCTACTTCTTGCTTGGTCGCAAACCGTTGGGAGCCTTTTTCATCGTGACTAATGGATGCGAAATTGCTGGTCAGTTTATAAATCGTTATGCCAACGAGCATCAATCCCAAAACGGATGTTATGCCATAAAACCAAGGGTGTTCGGTGATCTGAAACGTGGTGAAATAACCCCATTCTAAAGTTAAGGGTTCTTCGATGTTCGGAAACGTTTGTAAAAGCCCCAACGCTTCTTGCACGAGATTTAATAAAAAGGTGCCAATCACCTGCACCACTAAAAATAAGCCGATACATAAAGGAATCAGCACAAATTTATTGGCTAGAACTGCTTTCATGCTAGGGTCAAACCTCCTTTTCTTTATATTTCGTCCTTGTAGGCAAGCATTTGTTGGATGTCCGCCCAACCGGTGAAATGGTTTTTAATATAACCCACTAATTCATCTAAAAACATGCGGCTGAATCCATATCGTTCATAGCCCGTTAATGTAATGATTGTACACCTCCGATGGTTCATCTTTACGCTTTCTATAAGTCATCTCTTTGGGTTTCCAAATCTGCGATTTCTTCTTCCAATTCTTCGATTTGGTCATCGTCCGGATCGTCTGCCTCTTCTTCTTCGTCGATCTGTGTTTGACGATCATCAATATCGGCCGTTAATGTTTCATAAGTCTGAATATGATCATTCAGACTTTCACTGCTAATCTCACTGGCCATTTGTTTGGCTTCGTCGACATTGCCGGTTTTCATATAGGCGTAGCCCAATTTTTCTTGCCGTTCTGCGTTCATCGGCACGTCGTCAACCGCCACCACATCGTCAAAGCGTGCGTCTTCATAGGCCAATTCAAAGTGGCCAACGGCCGTTTCATGTTCCTCTTGAAATGCCGTAAGTGCTTCGATACCTTGTTGATCAAAGATCGCACTCGCGATAGCCTCTGCCGATTGATCGGTCATCTGAATTGCTTCCTCGTAGGCGCCTTGCCCAATTAATAAATGGACAAGTACGGCGGTTTCTTGATCACTGCGATCGTTTTTTTCTTGAAGCACGTCGATCGCCGTATCGGGGTCACCTGCCATGGCTTCCGCATAGAGATCATTCATCTGTTGTTCTTCTTCATAGGATTGATGCATCGCGGCGAGCGCATTCGATTGGTCACTCACCACCGCCACCATGCCAATAGCAAAAACCATAACCAAAAGCATAACCCCTGCGGCCGCGCCACCCATGATCCGTGCCTTAGGGCTTAACCGGCTCCACCACGTTTGGTTCGCTTCTTCTTGACGACGTAAGTGATCGTTGACATCGATACGCAGCGCGGACGGCGCCTCTTGGGTGAGTTGATGAAGCAACCGATCCCGTTGTTGGATCTCTTCATCACTGCGCATGCGCCGTTCAATCAACCGGTAACAGATGTGTTCATACAGGTTCGCCGCGAACGACGAACCGATATGATAGGTTCCGGTATATAATTTTTGACCTTCCCCATCATGAACCATAAAGTCCAACGCCACCGGCGATTTGTTTTGCTTTTTTAGGCGTTGATCGATGTCATTGGTCAGTTGCACAACGTCCGTCAAAGAAAGTGATTGGAAGGCTGGAATCTCTTCCTCCAAGGGTGTCGTAAATAACACCTGCATCGCTTTCTCCCCCCTTGTTTAAAATGTGATAGTGCTTTCGATCCACTGACTAAAGGCGAGTGCGCCTAGGAGCATAACCAAGCCACCAGCAGCACCAACAAACCAGCCAACCGACATCATGCGTCCACGTGCGCCACCAGCCATAAGGAAATAAGATCCAACCCCAATCGCGATCGCTGCCACGACACCACCCACGACTTGCATGCCCAATAAGATCGATTCACCCGTGTTTTGTATGTTATCAATGGCTGCCATAATAATCATCGATTCCACCCATTGAATCATTGTATTCATGCTTCTTCCTCTCCTTGTAATGGTGATGAATGTGCGTGCTCATCGGTTTTCGCTTTGTCGACATTTTTCTTCTCCGACGGCTGTTTCGATGTTTTCTCTTCTTGAATCCCTTGATAATGGAGCAAACCTTCCATGATCAAATCTTGGTGTTCGCTGATATACGCCTGATGTTGGGCGTGTAGCCAATCGTTGTACGTTTCGCCCTTGACGCTTAACAGCGTTTGTACTAACTCTTTTGATTGCTTAACGTCGCGTTGCGAAGCCATGCATCATCATCCTTTCCTAATGTGCTTCCGACATAAAAAAGAAGCGCCTCTTGCGCTTCGTGTGTGAATGCTCTGCATCACCCCCTTTTATGGCATAAAAAAAGAACAGTTTGTATGACTGTTCTCTTCATTAAACTTCTTCATCGATGAGTGGACAAGAATGTATGTTGTTTGTTGCTTGCACCCTTAATGAAATGATTATTCAAATGAACGATCAAAATTTTGTATCTCTGAGGCTAACGCATCTTCGCTATCATAATCGACTTCACTCACCGAGATTCGTTCTTCTAAGTCTCCATTTTCATAATAACTTAATGAATTGAATACACTCGGCCCATCAATGCCAACATCCTCTAACAAAAGATCATTATCAAGCATCTGTTCAGATTGAGCATTGATTTCTTTAACAGAAATGTTATCAATATTCTCGTCAACAATATTTACGGCCTCTTGGTGTTCTTCCTCGTCTTCGGTTTGCGTCGTTAAGACAAAGGCTTCCTCGTTTTCTTCTAAATACCCTTCCATTTCTTGGGGAGACAAAGATTCCACCCCTGCACTCTCCCCACATCCTGTTAGTAACAAGGAAAAACTAATCACTCCTCCGAAAAGGAAACTTTTGTTGTTTTTCATACTATCCCTCCTGACAAAAATGTTAATGCCCAGTTATAGAACTAATACCCTTTCGAAAGATGAGTTAGGGAGATGCTACAACATCAACGAACGATTTTCAATGATTAAAAGATAAATGTATTTCCTTTATTATAAAGATTTATGCTTTGATCTGTCTAAAGAATTTCAGATGTTTACATTGTTACGTTTGTACATATTGTTCACCTTCAGCATTCAAATACATCTCTTCGATAATATGGTCTTTTCGCCGTTTGACAGCTGCAACCGATAGATGATGCTCCCTAGAAATTCTCCGCAATGTTTTTCCATTTAATAATTCATCTAAAATGATTTGATCTTTGATATCTGTAATTCCTGCAGAATGGCGCTGGATAAATGAAACTTTACGTTGCAAGTTTTTCGTGTTTTTATCATAACGTTCAATCCTTAACATTTCACTATATACAGGGTCAGACGGAGTGCTGTCAGATGGTAGTGTCGCTTCTATACCATATTTTGATACCATCGCTTGACTAGCACCAGTCATTTCTTGACGTTTTGTGACAAGGACGTTTATCATCCATTTATAATTCATAAGAGCTTCATGAATCTCCATTTTATTCATGATACAACCTCCATTCTGATGCAACTATGAACAGACATTTATTCCCCGACATAGGAACTTGAATCTATATTTACGGACTTATATTTACCATTTAAATAATGGATGAACAAATACAATCCCTGGACTAACTCCGTTGAAGAGGCCCCTTTTTCTAGGTCCTCAAGGGGGATAATTGCCTTTTCCGTCTCATAGTAGCTCATTAACATACCAAAACATTGATATTGATTCATACGACATTCCTTTCATGCTTACCGTCGATATCAATGAAACGCCCACATTCTTTCATAAAGCCCAGATTAATCGTTCCTGTTGGTCCATTTCTCTGTTTCGAAACATCCACTTCTGCTTGGTTTGGATGATTGGATTCAAGGTCATAGTATTCCTCGCGATATAAAAAAGCAATTACATCTGCATCTTGCTCGATATTTCCAGAGTCTCTAAGATCAGCCATCACTGGGCGTTTATTATGACGGTTTTCAACATTTCTTGATAGTTGAGATAAAATAACAATAGGAATATTGAGATCCGTAGCCAGTCGCTTAAGTTCACGAGTAATGGCGCCTACTTCCAAATCTTTACGCTCATAACGCCCGGAACCTTGGATCATCTGTAAATAATCGATCACGATGAGTAAGTCATCATCTGGGTTTTCCCTTGCCGTCTGGCGGGAAATGGAACAAATATCATTGATCAACGATGTATTCTCGTACATATCTAACTTCCAATCTAGTAACGTGGCGATTGACGTCGTTGCCCGATCATAGTCTTCTTCACTAAAAAATCGAGAGGGAAATTTCCATTTTTGACCATCGATTTGGGCATCCGCCGAAATCATCCGGTGTAATAGCTGCTTGGACCCCATCTCAAGACTAAATAAAAGACATCTGCCTTTATTTTTACAATGGCTAGATCCAATGTTTAATGCAAAGGCTGTCTTTCCCATGGAGGGACGAGCAGCGACAACAATCAATTCTTTCCGTTGTAACCCGCCAGTCATTTGATCAAAAGATTCATATTCTGTCTTGTAACTGTTCTGATTTTCTTTCTGTGTACCACTAATATCATCAGAGATCTCATACAACCATTCCTTTAACGTTTTCTCTTTGTTGATCTCTCCCAAACGTTGAAGATCCGTTAATTCCTGAAATAATCGCTGAAAAGCAGAATCTTTCGGATTTTCCACGTATCGAATCGCTGCTTTGCGGCTTTCTCTGAGTTGGTAAGCTTCTACTATTTTACGTTCATGATGGTTAAACGTAGCAGTCGTTGCGACTGAACCTGCTAGCTGTGTCAGGTATTGAATCCCACCGATTTGATTTGTGGATTCTCCTAATGCTGTTGTAACGGCGGCTAACTCAGGTTCTGCTCCTTCCTCTTCGACCGTTCTCATGGATTTAAAAATGAGGAAATGATCAACCTTTGCGAAATAGGATGGTTGGAGCACCGACTCATGTATTAATGTAGGTTCAATAAGAATCGACCCTAACACCGCATGCTCGGACTCTATACACTCAATCATTCCTATCACTCGCTTTCTCTGCTAATACCTTTTTAAGATCGATAGCGAATTGATTTTTACGTTCTTGAGAAACTTTTGACGCCTCCAATTCCCATTCCTGCCATTTCTCAAGGTTTTCATTTTTCTGAGCAGGGTACGAAGCAATTTCAGCGATCGTAGGTGGAAAAGGATTTTTTGTTACATGACGCTCAACATTGTCCATAACGCCTTCATAATCCATTTTAAGAAGGGCAGGCATGATTATTTTGATTTTCTTTTCGCTAAGTTCGAATCGGGGATATACAGCCGCAATCGATTCCAAAATATCTATAGCCAGATTGTACTCCATGGATTTACTCCCCCTTTTCTCGCATTCGTTGAAGTGCTTCTAATCGCTGATCTTTATGCTTTGGGAAAGGAATGGTATTTGACTTTTGGCTTGTTTGCTTTTCATGGGCTTTGATATCCTCGATTGTTTTAATTCCTTGTTGAGACCAATTCCTGAGAATGCTTTCGATGTAAGCAAAAGATCGAGCATTTTGCTTTATACCTCTTTTGATTGCAGCAACGACAACTTCTGAGGAGAAAAACGTACACCACTCCCTGATGGATTCGTTGATCATCGGTCGCATCACTCCAAAGTTTTCTTGATAGACAACATATGGATCTGCTGTGCGCGTCTCTTCTTCATCTTCCTCTCCTTCATGACCATTTCGTTTCTGTTTAGGTATGGTCAAGTTCTGATCAGATGTTAAGTCAAGCGTTTGGTCGGAATTTGAGTCAAGTGTATGGTAAGAACTTAAGTCATCTGAGTTGACTAATGAAATCATTTTATAAACAGGAGCTTGATTTCTTTTACCTTTTTGATACTCGATCAAGTTATTATTGATCAGTACCTTTCGAGCATCAACCAGCCCTTGCTTTGAAAGTCCGGTCAATCGTTCTACTGTGGAATTTGGCGCATTGAATCGTTCTTTCCAGCCGGTCATATTGTTTATGGACATCAGTGTATGCCATAAAGCAATTGCACTGGTGGGCAGATCGTTCATAAGCAGCCAATCCCTAAAGGCATTAAGCTCCTTCATATAGTTCATGTCATCACCTACTTCGGTTATAAATAGCAGTTTTGCCTTCAACTCTAATTAAATTAAGCCCCCATTGCGAACTCTCGGGGAATACAGTACAATGTAAACATCTTCTTTTTAATTTCGATCCGTTTGAGTACCCCCTCAAACGGATTTATATTGTTACATTGTTCATTAATATCTGTGCCGCCCCGCGTTTTCACCCAAAACAGTGTGCCGATATAACCTTTGTTCTCCATCTCAATCACATTTGCAAGACCCGGAACCATAGTTAGCCTCCTCATAAACTCTGATTAGATCCTTCAATTCCTTGACGTTGACAGCCACTGTGCCATGATTAGCCATTATATCAGCGTCCTCTTTGAGTTCTTGTAACGTGCGTCTATGCATGTTTTCACCCCCATATCGTTGTAATGATCATTGTCGTTATAATGGAGCAATAGAACAGGTGTAGAATCATCTTTTCCTTCACACCATCACCTTCCCCTGCTCCATCTGGTTTAGCGTCGGCATAACCACTTGATCTGCGACGCACCTACAGGTCCACATTTGATTGATTTCTTTAATATCAAGACTGATGTCACGTTTTGCGGCGTACATCATGCTTTTTACAGCTGGCATAAGGTCGAACAGATCGCTGATCCTCTTCTTTAATACATCATCGATTTCTAAATCTCTGCCAGGCCTACGTTTATTGTTGATCCTTTCAATGTGATCGAGTGATTCAATGGCTGTTAGCATTTGCTGACGCATGTTCCCAATTGAATCTGATAGACGCTGGCTCAACTCTGGATGTACGGGCGGAACTGCAAATGGATGGAGTTGATACATATTTGCGATGATGTCTTGACCTTCTTCCCATCCAGTAATCTCACACCATTTAAAAGCAGTCTCGATTCGTGGCTCTACTTCCCCTCGTTCGATTTTTGAGATTTGCTTTTGATCCAAATGTAGCTCCTTTCCTAATGAACTTTGCGATTCAATGCTAGAGTCTCGGCTATTTATTCTAAAGTACCGCAACCACTCCCCGAAATTTGATTTACGATAGTACGTATTCACCTTAATTTGTCCTCCTTTAGACGCGATATATTGGTAGATTATAGATAGTCATTATGGGATGAGCTCATGGTTATTCTCGATCCATTGATATAGGCGGTCGCGTGGGATATAAATTCGACTCTTTTCACCCTCAGCACGTGTGGACGGAAAACCTTCGACATAGTTAGCAAGTTCTCTTACTCGGTTTTCAGAAACTCTGAGAATCTCTGCGGCTTCTTTAACCGTGAGCCTGCGAGGATATGGATCATCATGAACAGTCAGTTTGTCTAGTTTTTCTTCTAATGGTTGCATGGCTTCCTGAACAGCTTTCTGGATGGTTTCTTCAATGCTCATGCTCGCCCTCCTTTCAGTTGTTCAACACGTTCAAGAATGTCATGTTGCCACTTGTAATCGTTGGTCTCTGATGCGACATAAGACATGACATTTAATTTCTCGTATTCCCAGAAGAAATTATCGAAATACTGTTTGCTCTCGTTAAGTTCTACCAACTCTGTTTGAGTTAGAGTTCTTTTATCAGCCTCAAGGACAAGAACAATTAACCGTTCGGCAACAGGATTCATGTAGCTCATCTCCTTTTAATCTACAGGTTTCAACGCAACATTTTGTTGTGTATATGATCAAAAAAATTGTTCTGGATCTTTTGATAAAACTTTAGAGATTGAAAGTGCCAAAATTAAATTTGGTGTCCTAACACCTTGTTCGATCATGCCATAATAACTTTCAGTTATTTTGATATCATGATCTTTTGACAACAAAGCAACTACGTCTTTTTGAAAAAATCCTATGTCTTTTCTTGCTTTTATTAATTCATATCGGCGTTGGCTTTCCATTCACGAGCACCTCCCAACGTTTTGTTGCATTCATCTTAACCCAACATAACGTTGTGGTCAATACTTTTCAACAACTTTTTGTTGTTTTTATTTTATCACCCAACTTATAGTTGTATAATAGAGGGTACTTACATGAATGAGGAATGATTTTTATGTCCAATGTCGCAGAAAGATTAAAGGAACAACGAAAAAGACATCAGTTTACCCAACAAAAAGTTGCCAAGATATTAGGTATTACGGAAAGTGGGTACGGCTACTATGAACAAGGGAGAAATGAGCCTTCCATTGAAATGATTAAAAAATTATCTGAAACATATGGTGTTACTTCTGACTATCTACTTGGTCTCACCGACGACCCAAATACTCAATCGCTTCCTGCGGCTGATAACGAGGAAGAGAAAATGTTCTTTTCTGGGGGATACGAAAGTCTAACAGCAGAAGAAAAAGAGCATCTGGAAGAAGAATTACAGCGATTTCGGAAAATGAAAAAGCGGTGGGAGGAACTGTACAGGAAGGGAGATAGAGAAGAGTGAAATAGCCTTGTAGGATCTTTACCCTTTTTGATGTTCTATTAAAGAAAAAAATGAATTAAATTTCTAAAATTTTGTTGACGTTTCTCTCCTCATCCTTTATTATACATTAAACCGAACATATGTTTTAAAAGGGTGGGTAAAATGTTTCATTCAACCATTCGCCAAATTGTTAATGAAGCCTACAAAAAAAGAAACATTTGCTCTTTGAATGATCTTTCATTAGAAACTCTCAGCCGACGGTTCATGATTGATCTCGATTATTCTTATTCACAAACGTCATCCCTACAAATTGGCCATTACAAACTAATATCCCTGGACAAGCGTATACCTTCTCATTATCAACGTTGGGATTTCTTCCATGAGCTTGGCCATATTCTCCTTCATAATATTGACCAGAAAAAAGCTTTAAAGGGTGTATCATTTTTTATGGAATTGCAGGCATACAGATTTGCTTTACACGCTTCCATGCCCTACTTTCTGATCAAAAAATTCTGTGAAATAACACCATACACATTATCTTATGTATTTAATATTCCCATCTTTTTTGCTGAAAGACGCATGGATCAAATTAAAGCACACATCACCATAAAAGGGGGGAAGATTATATGAGAGGTTCAGTATACAAAACTGCTAACGGATATGGCTTTAGGATTGATTACGGTAGAGATAAGCGTGGAAAAAGGAAACAGAAACGTTATTCTGGGTATAACACAAAAAAGTTAGCTGAAAAAGCCATGTCCAATACCCTTAATGATGTGAATGAAGGCACCTATGTTCCACCACAAAACATTACATTTGTTGATTTTCTTCAAAACTGGGTGAACGGACGCCAAAACTCTCTATCAAAAGGAACAGCTAAAACTTATCATTATCTTGTCGATATGCACGTTTCAGAGTTTTTTCATACCATTAAGCTGACAGATTTAGAGGTTGAGGACTTCGACGATTTTTATAATCATTTGCTAAATGAAAAAAAGTTATCGCCCGCAACAATTCGAAAAATCCATCATTCCATCTGTAAGGCTGGATTGAACGAGGCTATAAGGAAAAAGCTCCTCAAAGACAATCCATCAACTTTGGCAGATCTCCCTTCATTTGAGAAAACAAGGATTGAGATATGGGATGAGCAAGAAACACAAGAATTCTTAAAAAAAGCAAAAAAACATTATTTATATATAGCCTTCCACCTCGCTTTATCTACAGGCATGAGGCAGGGTGAAATATTGGCACTGCAATGGAATCAGATTGATATGGAACGGAAAACGATATCTATTGATAAGTCGTTACGCCGAAATATGGAAATCAGCACAACTAAAACAGATGCTGGTGCCCGTCTTGTATCTATTCCAGATCAAACCGTCAACGAGTTACAAAGACATTGGAAATGGCAAAAAGAGCAGCAATTAAAATTAGGAAAAGCTTATGAAAATAAGAATTTAGTTGTTTCCACAAAGTGGGGAACCCTCATTTCTCATCGGAATTTACTTAGAGCATATTATCAAATTAGAAAACCCTTAAACGTCAAACCCATTACATTCCATGAATTAAGGCACACACATGCAACACATTTACTAAAGTTAGGGTTCCATCCTAAAATTGTTCAAGAAAGATTAGGTCACAATTCAATCCAAGTTACAATCGACACTTACTCGCATTTAATGCCAGGATTGCAAGAAACAGCTGCACAAAAACTCGGAAACATGATATTTGATCCTCCCGATATATCCAACCATACAAGCGCTCGTTAGTGTCACATAGTTGTTAGGTGAAAATAAAGTTCTTCACTTTTGACGCCGTGAAGAAAGATGCGGCTATTTCAAATATTGGTTTATTCACTGTTCACATTAATACAGTGATTGCAAGCGACATTTGTGATAAAAAAGATGTTTACTGTTGCTCACGCTTATTTTAAGATCGTGTAGATTTGCAACGAGAGCTGCAGTAGATGTAACAATCGTTGATACCAAATTTTCTATTTTTCTCACTCCAAATCCATAAATATAAATTATTATCACTAATTTCATTATAAAGTGGAAATTTATTTTTCTGCAATTCCCATCGGGTAGCACTCTTATTCAAGAATCTGGCTTTAAAAAGGAAAACAGGCGCTAATTCTTATTCAACTTAAGCGCCTCGTTTTACATTCACATTAATCGCTTCATGACATCCATCAATTCATCGATCATCTCCTCCTTGTTGCCTTCTTGAATGGCATTGGCGACACAGTGGTTTGTATGATCTTCCATCAAAGAAATACTCACCTTTTTCATGGCTGACTGAATCGCCGAAATTTGATTGAGGATATCTACGCAATACTTATCCTCATCAATCATCTTTTGCACCCCACGCACTTGACCTTCAATACGTTTCAAGCGATTGAGTAATTCTTGTTTGTTTGGCTGAACAGTTCCTTTTTCTTGTGCTGACATACGTTTTACCTCCTCGTTCATTGGTTAAAGGGACCGTGCACTTACGCGCGCGATCCCTCCACTTTTAATATTTAGGCTACATCATATCCCTGATCTTCAATCTCTTCTGTTATTTTTTCCAGATCTACTTTGTTCGGATCAAAGGTGACATCTACTTTTCCTTCACTTAAATGAACCTTCACATTATCTACGCCATTTAGGTTGCCGACATTACCTTCAATGGAGTTTACACAATGACCACAAGACATCCCTTGTACGTTTAATGTCATATCCTTCATGATTTTTTGCTCCTTTCGTATCTCTTGTATAGCTAAATAACTTTCGGCACGTGTGTGCAATGCATGGTATCATTTTATTCTAACGTCATTGCCTACACATATATCCCCTCCTTTAATTGGTTTCGAACAGATCGTGGGAGAAAGCGGCGGATCTCCTCCTCATGATAGCCAGCGAGCAACTGCTTATCATCCATAATAATCGGTCGTTTTAAAAGCGATGGATATTTACAAATGATTTGGAAGAGTGTATGCAAAGATAAACCTTCCATGTCGAGCGCCAATTCTGCAAAAGCCTTCGATTGTCTGGAAATGACATCATCGATACCGTTCTCTGTCAATGAAAAAATGTGTTTGACCTCATCGATGGTCAGTTTCGTTTTCGTTATATCTATTTCACGAAAGGGAAGCCGATGTTCTCGTAACCAATCCTTTGTCTTCCGGCATGACAAACAACTTGATGATGTATACACGGTAATCATGTGCTGATCCACTCCTAGTTTACAGTAAAATCACATCTTTTGAATCAACGATTTTATCTCAGATGCATTGCGCTCAAATCCAGTAAAGACTAGTGGTTTGGTGATCATCCATTACTTCGTCCTCCTCAAGTATACGCTGATGATACTTCATGGCTCTCATATACTTCTTCACTACTTCCGTGATCTTCATGCATGTCATTGCTCTCTAACGGGTTATCACCCGTGATGGCCGTGTAGCTGCCAATAACAACCGCCACATACAAGACCCCCACGAGCGCCCAGTGTTTAACTTTCATGTTCTTTCCTCCTTATCGGCTTAACTTCAAACGTTGCAAACGCAAGGCATTCAAGACAACGGATACCGAACTGAAGGCCATTGCTGCCCCGGCCACCCATGGAGCAAGTAGACCGGCTGCGGCAACTGGAATGGATGCCGTATTATAAAAGAAGGCAAAGAACAGATTCTGCTTAATGTTGCGAAACGTTTTTGTACTGAGCTGAACGCTATCAGCCACACTGTGCAAGTCGCCGCGCATAAGCGTAATATCGGCGGATTCAATCGCCACATCCGTCCCCGTTCCGATCGCCATCCCAATATCGGCGACCGCGAGTGCCGGTGCATCGTTGATGCCATCGCCAACCATGGCAACTTTTTTGCCTTGGTCTTGGATCTTTTTAATTTCTTCGGCTTTTTGTTCCGGGACCACTTCCGCAATCACACGGTCAATCCCGACTTGATTGCCGATCGCTTCGGCCGTTTGCTGGTTATCTCCCGTCAGCATGGCCACTTCTAAGCCGAGGTCATGCATCCGTTGAATCGCTGCTTTGGACGTTTCTTTCACCGTATCGGCAACGGCAATCATCCCGGCATACTTACCGTCAATAGCAATAAGCATCGCTGTCTTTCCTTCTTTCTCAAGGCCAGACATCTCTTCACCAGAAGATCCGATCGGGACGGATGATGTTTGCATGAGTTTGCGTGTCCCGATAATGATTTCGTCTCCGTCGACAAAGGCACGCACCCCATATCCTGGCAACGCTTCGAAATCTTCGCTCTCTCGCAATGGAATTCCCTTTTCCTCAATGCCTTTGACCATCGCTTCTGCAAGGGGGTGCTCCGAGTTTTTTTCTACGGCACCGACGATTGCAAGCACCGATTCCTCATTGAAATCAGGGACTACTTTGACATTGGTCAATGCAGGTTCTCCCTTTGTCACCGTTCCCGTCTTATCAAGTATGATCGTTTGGATCCCACGTGTGTTTTCCAAGTGCTCGCCGCCCTTAAAGAGCACACCATTTTCAGCAGAGCGACCCGTACCTGCCATAATGGATGTTGGTGTTGCTAATCCAAGCGCACAGGGGCAAGCGATGACAAGGATCGTAATGAGGGGCACTAACGCTGAACGCAAATCTCCGGGATTGATCACGAAATACCAAACAAGAAATGTTGTAATGGCAATCAAGACAACGACAGGCACAAAAATCCCTGACACTTTATCAACCATCCGTTGGACATTCGCCTTGCTTCCTTGCGCTTCTTCCACAACTTTCACAATTTGGGAAAGCGCCGTATCTTTCCCGACTTTCGTAGCTTCGATTTTGAGAAGCCCATTCTTATTGATCGTTGCCCCGATGACCTCGTCTCCTTGTTTCTTGTCAATCGGAATACTTTCACCGGTGATCATCGATTCATCCATGGCCGATTGCCCTTCATAAATCTTTCCGTCCACCGGCACTTTCTCTCCAGGGCGCACCATAACCGTGTCTCCCACAAGCACTTCTTCAATAGCGACTTCCATTTCCTCGCCATTACGAATGATGCGTGCCGTTTTGGCTTGCATTCCGAGCAACTTTTCAATCGCTTTGCTCGTGCGTCCTTTGGCACGTACTTCAAACAGTTTCCCGAGGACCACGAGCGTAATGATCACAGCTGCAGTCTCAAAGTAAAGCTCCGGCATCCCTTGTTGGCCGGTGGCGTACCATTCCCAACCCAAGAAGACACTGTATAAAAAGGCCGCCGTCGTCCCAAGCGCAATCAATACATCCATGTTTGCACTTTTGTTTTTCAAGGCTTTGTAGGAACCACTGTAAAACTGGGCGCCAACGAAGAATTGTACGGGGGCCGCAAGCGCTAGCTGCACCCATGGATTCATGAGCATATCTGGCAAATAGAGGAACGACATAAACTCAAAGTGGGCCACCATTGTCCAAAGCAGTGGCAATGTTAATATCGCCGAGAAAACAAATTTGCCGGTTTGCTTGCGTATTTCGTTGTCTTTTCTACTCACCGTTTCGTCCCGCGACTTTTGTGGTTTAAGGGTATATCCTAATTTGCGGATCCCTTCCATCATATCTCCGACGGTAACTTGACCTTCATCGTATTCGACAGAAACATTCTCCATGGCAAAGTTAACCGTTGCCGAAGAGACTCCTTCCATTTTTGATAGCTTTTTTTCAATTTTTGTCGCACAAGCCGCACAGGTCATGCCCGAAATATCAAAGGTTTGATTTTCATGAATCACTTGATATCCAAGTTTATCAATTTTTGCTTCAAAATCTTGGAGATCCGTCTGATCGGGATCGTAAACAACATTGGTTTTTTCCATCGCAAAATTCACATTTGCTTCACTAACCCCGTCGATTTTGGCAAGGCCTTTCTCAATTTTTGTGGCGCAAGCCGCACAGGTCATGCCTGCGATTTGTAGGGACGCTTCTTTTTGTTCCACTTGTTTTCATCTCCTTCTCCTCGTTAGAAAAGCTCTGATCGAAATCCTTTGCGTGCGTATGAATAAAGAAGAGATTGTTTCAACGGATGGTGGGTAACGATGCTTCCCACGAGTGCTTTCCCAAGCGTCGGTGTCATGGAACGATACCAATACCCTTGAGGGTATAAAACAACAATAGGACCATGTTTGCATTGACCATTACACAACGTTTTTGTCGTGTGTATTGTATACGTTAAGTTTTGATCATGAATGTCTTTTCGTATCGCCTTGGTAACTGCTTCGGCACCGTTTCTTATGCAAGATTTCCCATTGCAAAGCAGTAAATGGTGACCAAAACCATTTAAATCCATCCACTCCCACCTCCCGTTTAGGGCGAATGAAAAACACACAAATCATAATAGCTTCTGAAAAGAATATACCATACCCCTATAAGGTATGTAAAACACAAATTTTCACTTTATCAAAACCTACATCCACGTTTGGATACCCTTCTTGGGCATATTTTTTCTTTATTTATTGTCACGAAAGTTCAGAAGCACGAGTTATAAAAGGCATGACAATTGCGAATGCTATGTTGACGGGGTATCATAAGTGTGTTTCAATTATACCTATATGGGGTATAATATTTACAAGGAGGAGATAAAATGTCCAAAAAGGATCATCACGAGCATGAACAGCACCATCACAAGGATCAAGATCATCATACTCACCACAAAGAAGATCATCACGGCCATAATCATCATGGTCATGATCATCACAATCATCATAGCCACCATGCGCATGACGACCATGATCATCACGGTGGCGATGGTGGCCATTCCGGCCATGGTCATCACGGGCATGGCGATCATGGAGATATGATGGCCGACTTTAAAAAACGCTTTTTTGTCACGGTTATTCTGGCAATACCTATTATCATATTGTCCGATATGATTCAGATGTTCTTTAACTATACCGTTGCATTTCCCGGCGATACAGCCGTTGAACTCATCTTGGCAACTATTGTTTTCGTCTACGGGGGTTGGCCATTTTTAACGGGGCTTGTGAGCGAGATTAAAGACAAATCCCCGGGAATGATGACCCTCATCGGGTTTGCTATCTCCGTTGCGTACGTCTACAGTGCAGCTACAGTCTTTGGTCTTGAAGGGATGGATTTCTTCTGGGAGCTCGCCACATTGGTTGCCATCATGCTTCTTGGTCACTGGATTGAGATGAAATCCGTGATGAAAGCATCCGACTCACTTGAATCCCTTGTAGAACTCATGCCTCAAGAAGCCAATAAGCTCGATGAGAACGATCAAGTCATAACCGTCTCTGTTTCTGATCTTAAAAAGGGCGACCGTCTGCTTATTAAACCAGGCGAGAAAATACCGGCGGATGGCCATATTCTAAATGGAAAATCCTCGATCAATGAATCGATGCTTACCGGGGAATCCGAGCCTGTTGAAAAAAGTGATGGAGACGAAGTCATCGGCGGATCGATCAACTCATCCGGTTCCTTGACAATCGAAGTCTCCAAAACGAGCGATGAAGGATATTTATCGCAAGTGGTACAACTGGTCAAAGAGGCACAGGAAAGTAAATCAAGAACCCAAATGCTTTCAGACCGTGCCGCCAGTCTACTGTTCTACGTCGCTGTTGTTGCCGGAATCGTGACCTTCAGCACTTGGATGGCCCTTGGTGTGGATACGAATTTTGCGGTTGCTCGGATGGTCACGGTACTTGTTATTTCTTGTCCGCACGCCCTTGGTCTCGCGATTCCATTAGTGGCTGCACGTTCCACAGGAATTTCGGCTGAAAAAGGGTTATTCATTCGAAACCGCATCGGATTTGAAAGCGCCCGAAGGGTCGACACAATGATATTTGACAAGACCGGAACATTAACGCACGGGGAGTTCGGAGTAACAGACATTATCCCGGTAGAAAACAACGTATCCGAAGAGGAGTTGCTAAGATTGGCGGCATCGTTGGAGTCTCAATCAGAGCACCCAATCGCTGCCGGCATTGTAGCAAAAGGAAAAGAAAAGAATATCGACATTCCCCAACCGGAGGACTTTGATTCGATAACAGGGTCAGGAATTACCGGAAACGTTGATGGGAAGGTTATTTCGATCGTCAGCCCGGGGCATCTGCAAAGAGAAGGGATCAGTTATGATAAGGAGCGCTTATCCAAACTCTCGGAAACAGGCAAGACCGTTGTTTTTGTCCTTCAGGAGCAAACATTGCTCGGTGCGATTGCCTTAGCTGATGCTGTTAAAGAATCCGCAAAAGAGGCTATTGATCGCTTGCACCAAATCGGCATGGAAACGGTGATGCTAACCGGAGATAACGAACAAGTGGCCCAAGAAGTGGCCAAACAAATTGGAATTGATCAAGTCATTGCCGAAGTTCTCCCACATCAGAAGGCGGAAAAAGTTAAAGAATTGAAGAAAGATGGGAAACGGGTCGGCATGACCGGGGATGGCATTAATGATGCTCCAGCACTTGCAAATGCTGATCTTGGCGTAGCCGTTGGAGCCGGAACAGATGTCGCTATGGAAACAGCCGATGTAGTGCTCGTCAATAGCGATCCACTCGATGTTGTATCCATTGTCGATCTGTCAAGAGTCACTTATCGCAAGATGATTCAAAACCTTTGGTGGGCTGCTGGCTACAACATCGTTGCGATCCCGCTCGCGGCAGGTGTGCTCGCCGGATGGGGATTCCTGCTTGATCCAGCTTTAGGTGCGGTCCTCATGTCACTGAGTACCGTTATCGTAGCGATCAATGCCCAGACGCTCAAGATGAAATAAATACCCTGTGCATCCTCCACCACTCGGGACAAATACCACTAATCAATTAGAAACCCCTCACGTTCGAGGGGCTTCTCTACTCATTATAAACTTATTCTTAATATTCTATCCCTTTTTAGTATCCTCCGTAGGTATTGGGATCAGCTTTGCAGGCTTGTTTTTTTCTCCTTACTTGGTTCCTTTCCTATCATCATATGATGGTTTTCCTCGTGTTGCGGAGATGGCTGATTTTCCATATTTGAAAAGGGAAAGGTCCAGAATGTGAGTAGCATTAACATACACGTTGCAACGAGCAGGACATAATCATATTTTTGAACAAATGTAGAAAATGTTTCCTGAAGGACGTGGCGAATACAAAACATCGTTGTACCCATTAGCAATAACAAGCTGATCAATAGGAGAACTGCCCCTTCTGAAATCGTGAGCATTTCTACAACCATTGTTCCCATCATACCTGCCATGATCCCGGAAAAAAGCCCTTCAATACTCGCTAGCACATGTAAGCGTATACCGAGAATAAATCCGGTTATTCCAGCAAAGGTTATGCTGAACAAGGTCGAATATAACAAATCTCCATGAAGAACAATTCCGAAGAAAAAACCTAATGACAAGGCAAATACCATGGCCAAAGCCATGGTCATCATCATATTGACCATAAGGCTACCTTTATATCTGCTAAAAAAATAAATGGAACAAATTAAACCCAGATGTATGGATAAGAAACAAACAATATACATATACCCCGTAATCATTTAATCATGCTCCTTGTCCTTTATCACTATTTTATGGCTGCAATATCAACATATGATAAATTTAAAAATGCATTAGGGGGGTAATGTATATTAAACACCAGATCGTTGAGGAAAACTATTTCACAAACATGAATAAGTTAATCCGGCTGAAAAGTGCACACTATAAAATAACATAATCACAAGGCAGCTTTTTTCCTCTTTCAGAAAAGCAACTGCAAGCTAAACGCCATGACAGCCATACCGAGTAGGAACCCATAAATCGAGGAATGCTCTTTATTATATTTTTTGGCCGTAGGAATGAGCCCATCCAATGAGATAAAAACCATAATCCCAGCAACGGAAGCAAATACGATGCCGAACAGAATATCATTTAAGAAAGGCATCAAGACCATAAATGCGACCACTGCACCGAGGGGCTCTAATAATCCTGACAAAAATGAATACAAAAGTGCTTTCTTTCTGCTTCCTGTTGCATAATACATGGGGACAGATACCGTGATGCCTTCCGGGATATTGTGAAGGGCAACTGCGATCGCTATGGCAACGCCGAGCGTAGGTTCTTGTAAAGCCGCGGTAAATGTGGCAATACCTTCCGGAAAGTTGTGGATGGTTATAGCAAGTGCGGTGAAACTCCCCATTCTCATTAATTCCGGGCTTTTTGATCTGGCTGATTGGGGAGATTGATTCATCTCTTCCACTTTTTTCACTTCATGAGGGTTGCCTTGATTAGGAACAAGCTTGTCGATCAACGCAACCAGCAACATACCGGCAAAGAATCCGCCCACCGTCAGCCAACTTCCGATCTGCTCCCCTATAGCGCTTGTTAAGGCATCCTGAGCTTCAGAAAAAATCTCCACGAAAGATACATAAATCATGACCCCGCCGAGAAGCCCAGCGATCAACGTCAGGCCAAGGGCAAACCACACATCTTGTCCCACTGCACATCACTCCATTTGTTGGGAATTTATAACTTCCAATTCGCATCTCTATGTAAGGCTTTTTGTATCATTCCAATGGAGATTGTCATTTATTTAGGTTTCAAACTAGCTAATTTTTTTTGATTCCTCTCCGAAAGGACTTTAACAAAGCCAAAGATATGTACAGCCCACACTATAACAACTAAAAATAGAAATGGAATTCGAGCAAAATTGGGTAACGGGATGTGAAAGAACAAGAAATAAACCGTGTGCAGAACGACCAATATATAATATATGTGCACACGCTGTTGGAGATATTTCCAACTCTCTTGGCCAAGCATTTTTATACTCTTTTTATTTGAGGTCATGAAAAGTGCAAATAAATAAATCAAAGCCACTATGCCAATAAGATTATCATTGGCAAATCCTGGGTGAGTGTCATAACTATTTGTCATGGGATTGAAGACAAAGAACAGCCTCATGAAGTCCCACATAATCCAACCATCAAAAATAATGTAAACATGAGCAAAAGCCGTTATGGCCACCCAAATCCCTAGCTGTTTCCTCCAGTGCAGCAATAATTTCATGCTGTTGCTAAACTTTGAAGATGATCCAAGAAGGAGAATCGCTACGATGTAAAGAACAGATATGTCGGCAAAAGCACGGTTCCAGGCATGCATCGGATCCCATTCTCCTCTTAAAAAAAGAAAGAAAGCCATAAGTGCCACGGTTACAAAGAACAAGGAAATATGTTTTTTGATCGCTCGGCTCATTCCTTTTCTTTCATTCCTTTCCTTACGCTTTTTTATTAGTATATAAAAAATGTATGAAAAAACTATGGAGATCTGGAACACCGGGCAGCTTTTTCTTCAAAACGATCCTGGGGCATCTTTCATAAGAATACTTCATTATTTCTTCACTTTTTTCACCTACACTAGAACTATGAGGAAAGATGAGAAATGATAAAAGGAGATAAACACAATGATTCCTCAGTAAGGGCATACATTGAATGTTCAAGGGTCAATAACTTCATCATCTGGATACTTATACAGGGGGGGGAAGCAATTGCGGGGTAAATATATCATGCCCATTGTTTTGACGGTAATAACTTTAGTGTTTTTTCTAACGTTTAACCCATTTACGGTTGAACCTGAAGCCGAGGAAGCAGGGGAGTGGATAGAGATTAACCAAAACGAGGTGAGTGCAGAGATTGGTGAGGCAAACGTTGAATTGGTTGACTTGCGTGAAAAAGAGCTTTACGACGAAGGACATATCCCCGGTGCGATTCATATTCCTTACGATAAATTTCAACAACGTTATAACGAATTGAGCGATGACAACCGGATCATCTTAATTTGCCACACAGGGAGCATGGGGGTTGATAGTGCGGACTTTCTTGTTAATCAAGGATTTGATGATGTTGCCAATTTTGGTGGAGGAATGGCCGTTTGGGAAGGGCCACTGAAAACAAATTAAATACTAACATCGCCTATCCTGATTTATTTTGCTAACGTGTAAAACCCCATGGCCACCGTTTGATGACCATTAATATGATGGTATGATTTTGTGATCTTATATTGCGTGTAATATAGGGTCACATTTTTGTGACAAAGGGAGTTCTTCATTATTTCTCCACATTTTTGTCTTAACGTAAGTCGTAGTTTTTTAAAGGGAATTTGTAAATACCTTAATGCTATTACGCAGGTAAAACCATCTATTTGGGAAAGAAAATTCTCATAGAACTTATTGTCAAGGTCAGGGAATTTTTGATCAAATGCCAGAAATGAGTGAAAAAATGCTGCTTTCTAATGTACAACCATTAAACCCCGTTGCCTTTGAAATCTTCGGCTGGCCGATATATTGGTATGGCGTTATTATCATTCTTGGTGCCTTACTAGGGTACGTATTAGCCAACCGTGAAGCCATACGTCGTGGACTTCCAAAAGACTTTTTCGCGGATTTACTCATCTGGGCAGTTCCAGTTGCACTGGTTTTTGCAAGGATGTATTATGTCATCTTCAACTTGGATTATTATTTGGAAAACCCAGGACAAATAATTGCAATCTGGGAAGGTGGCCTTGCGGTCCACGGTGGGCTAGTTGGTGGCGTTCTTACTGGGTATGTATTTGCAAAAATTCGAGGCTTTTCTTTTTGGAAAGTTGCAGATATTGCAGCCCCGAGTATTTTACTTGGGCAAGCCATTGGACGCTGGGGCAATTTTATAAACCAAGAGGCTCATGGCGGAGAGGTATCGAGAGAATTTCTTGAAAATCTTATGCTTCCCGATTGGATTATCAATCAAATGTTCATTGATGGCAGCTACTATCATCCAACTTTTCTATATGAATCCATTTGGAGTTTCATCGGGGTTGGAATTCTTCTTTATTTACGAAGAGTCAACATGAGGCGTGGTGACCTTTTTCTCACGTACGTTATTTGGTACTCATTTGGACGCTTCTTCATCGAAGGATTACGTACGGACAGTTTAATGATCTTTGACTTCCTGCGTACTGCACAAGTCATTTCCATTGTTTTAATTGTCGGTGCTGTCATCACTATCATTTATCGAAGAAAAACAGGCTTATCTAGGATCAGGTATTTATCCGATGATTCACCGAAGAAAAAGAACAAGAATAAGAAAAGGGGAAAGAAATAAGAAGAGGTACGAATGAAGACAAATAGCCAAGGATGATGCTCCAAGCGATTTGAAGCAATAATATTCCTAAGTTTTGCATTTGAAATGAACAAAAACAGCCAAGAAACCGTATCAATGCTGTTTTTTTGGCTGTTTCCTTTTGTCAAAGAGTTGTAGGAGAAATCAGCCCATTTACTTCCCCTAAAATTTTTTCATCTATCCTAATGACAGGCATTTTTGCTGTAATCAATCTCAGTTCACTTTCTTTAAGCCCACATTTAACGGGCACTTCTTATTTTTATTTTCACAAACGAGGACCCGGCGCTCCTTGAATAGACGCCTTCTTCTCAGATGCGCTGGAAAAGGCCAGGAACTTTCCAAATGAAGCTTCCTCCAAGCGCTCCCCTACTCATTCAACGCTGTCTCCAACGTCTCAATATTTTTCCCCATTATGCTGAAATAGTCTTCATTATTCTCCATGTCTTCTTCGGAAATGGATTCCAAGTTTCGAAGCACCAGACTTTCTGCGCCGATTTCCTCCTGAATCACTTCGGTGACGGAACTGTTCACGTTATTTTCAAAAACGACGTAGCCGATATCCTCTTCTTCAGCGATTTTGACGATTTCGGCAAGCTCTGACTGGGACGGCTCTTCATTAGGGGAAAGACCTAGAACGCTCAATTGTTCTAATCCGTAGCGATCTTCCCAGTAGCCATAAGCAGCATGGGAGACAATCAACTCATCACGATCGGCCTCTGCAAACGTCGATTCCAACGTTTGATCGAGCGCTTCCAGGTCATCACGTAGCGCTTCATAGTTTTCCGTAAAATAAGCTTCCTGTTCCGGCCGCAACTCGATAAGTGTATGTTTAATATTCTCCGCAACGTCTATACTACGGGCCGGATCCAAAAAAATATGCGGGTCGCCATCCTCATGTTCAGCCTCGTGATCTTGTTCATGGTCATGGTCGTTGCCAATTAGTTCAATGCCTTCGCCCGCAGGGACTATTGCCACATCCTCATCAGCGAGCATATCCTCGGCTGTTTCAACAAAGCCTTCCATTCCTACGTCGGAATAGATAAAGGCATCGCTTTCCGCGAGTTGGATCAACTCATTAGCTGTCGGCTCAAAGGAATGCGCGTCTGTGTTCGGCGGGTAGATGGTTTCGGCATTGACTTCGTTGCCGCCAATTTTGGACGTAAAGTCCTCCAAAGCGAAAACCGTCGTGTGAATCTGTAAAGGATCCTTCTCCCTTTCGTTACCCGAGCTTTCCCCTTGGCAACCGGCAAGTGCTATGCCGGAAATGATGATCATCATACATGATTTCCGCATCCAAATAAACATCCTTTCAAATAGTAATGATTACGATTTAAGATTAGAGAAACACATTGATCCTGTCAAGGACTTTCTAAAATCTTACTTTAATCTAGGGTAATCAACTACTTTCATAGAAAAGAAGCAAGGCAATCAGTTTATGGATATACCAAATTTATGCGCGTGATTGGGGGGGGTGGTTCTATATCTACTGATAATATTATGAAGGGTGATATTAAATTGTAATCATACAGTAATAGAATCCTCATAGTTTCTCCATATTTTCTTGTTATTTTAACTTAGGAATACAAAAATGGGGAGGAAGTTTAAATGAAAATGAGAAAACTATTTTTATCTTCATCACTCGTGACAGTTGTTATGTTTGCTCCAATGTGGAGTGAAAGTGCTTCCGCATATGCTGAGCCAGACGAGGATGATCATAGCGTCCAAGATGATTATACAGAGGATAACATGGGCACTTCCCAAACCTATCTCATAACAGATGACCAGGGTAGTGAAGTGGAGCAATTACAGTCTGAGTTAAGGAATCAAGGGTACACTGTTCAAGTCGATGGGGTGTTTGGTCCTGAAACAGAAGATGCTGTTAAAGAATATCAAAGCGATCAAGGCCTTGTTATAGATGGAATAGCCGGCCCAAATACATATCAGGCATTAGAACCAGACACTTCAAGTAATGGTGATCCGTCAAATGAAGATTCAGAAAACCAAGATCCAGCCTCTTCAGATTCAGATATTGTTGCAACAGCTCAAAGTGTACTGGGAACGCCTTATCAATGGGGCGGCACAACGCCTGATGGATTTGATAGTAGTGGCTTTATCAACTACGTGTTTGATCAAAATGGCATCGATGTCTCTCGAACACATGCAGAGATGTGGGAGAACGATGGGGAACACGTAACGTCTATGAGCATTGGGGATCTTGTGTTTTTCGAAGGAACGTATGATACGACAGGAGCTTCACACAGTGGCATATATATCGGGGATAACCAAATGATTCACGCAGGGAATGAAGGCGTTGTGCAAGCAGACATCACCAGTGATTATTGGCAAGACCACATCATTGGAACCAAAACCATGCAGTAACTTATCATAAAAATCAGCTGTTGCTATGATTCGCTCATAGCAACAGCTTTTTTAGATCAACGAATTCCGGATATCGTTCAATGAGACGCTAAAAATCCATTCATACTTTATGGATAGTCATAAGAAAGGTTGGAGTCTCTCCTTAAGCATTTCTTCGGTCACTTCTCCCATGATGATATCAACGATAATGCCTTCTTCATTAATCAAATACGTGGTTGGAAGACCAGCGACTTGATACTCATCAGCCATTTCCCCATCCGTGTCGAAGAGGACAGGCATGGTAACTGGTTGTTCATCTAAAAATTCCATTGCTTCATCCATCGTACGCTCAAACGATGACATATTGACTGCTAGCACATTAACCTCTTTGTCACTAAATTCCTGATGGACTTGATCAAGCAGGGGGAATTCTCGAATACAGGGTTCACACCAAGAAGCCCAAAAATTCATAATGACAAACGTGCCACGTACATCGTTTAAACTCATACTCTCTCCTTCGGCTTGCGGCAACTCCATATCCGGGGCTTCTTCTCCCTGATTGACACCCACCGGTGGAGAAGAAACAGAATTATAGATGATTGCTCCCATCACCAACGTTGCAATCAGAAGAGCCCCTATGCTGCTTATTTTTCGAACCATTCGTATTCCCCCGCTGACCCGTTTTCTAAGGAGAATAGCACTATTCCACCTTCCGGGTTATCTAACATATCTCTTGAAATCTTAAATGCTCACCATTGTTCATCTAAATCATTTGACTTAATCGTAGTGTGCAATCTGTATCGTCAATGCCCATTGAAATAACAAAAAAGATCTTCGGCTTTTATTTTGTTTGTTATTTGCCTACGCTGTCACGATTAAATTTTTAATCGACTACGACCGTGTTAAGAAGCTGCAGGGTCGACCATTTGCATAAAATCTTGGACGTGTTCTTCGCTCATGCCTCCGACTCGAATGTGGACAACCTCTCCGTTTTCATCAATCATATAGGTTGCCGGGAGTTGCCCGACGCCATAATGATCCATCACATCACCATTTTCATCCATCAGGATGGGGAAGGTTAATTGAAGACGCTCAGCGAATCGATCAATGGTCAACTCGGATTCCCCCACATTCACGGCAAGAATTTCAACATCGTCATCCAAATACGCCTGATGTTGATCTTCCATATAAGGCATTTCTTCTTCACATGGTGGGCAATAGGTTCCCCAGAAGTTAAGAAATACGCCTTGTCCTTCATAATCCGCAAGCTCTACCCTTTCACCATCCATATTAATCAAAGTGAAATTGGGGGCTTGATCTCCTTCCGAAACCACTTCCTCCGTGTGAATAAAATTGGTATAAAACACATAAGAAACAACGACAGCAAGCGTCATTAAAACAGCCGTACGCATCCAAAAGCGACGTCGTTTACGTTTAGCTCTCTCCTCTTTATCCATAGTCCACCTCACTATTGGTAGATTGCCATTGATGGCGCTTTTAGGCGTTTCCTAGACGTGTTCTCTCTGCATGGATACCTGTGTCAAAGATGCTTTTGATTCTAAGCATAAGAGTGGAGACCTGCAATCACAAGGTTGACGAATATTAAATTAATCATGATAATCGCGAAACCAACCACAGCCAACCAAGCCGAAGGCTCCCCTTGCCAACTGCGATTCAACCGTAAGTGCAGGTAAGCTGCATAGAAGAGAAAGGTAATGAGTGCCCACACTTCTTTCGGGTCCCACCCCCAAAACCTTGTCCAAGCAATTTGAGCCCAGATCATGGCAAAAACAAGCCCTCCTAAGGCAAAAAGTGGGAACCCAATCGCTATGGCACGATAGCTTATTTCATCCATCAAGTCCGGATTGACCCTTTTCACGAATGGTTGTAAAAGAGTCCCTATACGTCTCCTCGTGATTAAACGAACCGCCCCAAATAAAACGAGACCAGAACCAAAAGCCCATGCTGTTGTGTTCAAGGAATCACTATCAATCCAATCGGGCATTTCGAACCAAGGCTCCATACGATCTGAAGAGAGCAACTCTCCCTCGTTCGGGCCAAATATCGGGGGAAGATCATAAATGATTTCGGCTGGTTCTTCAAATTCATTGACATAAGCAAATTGAGCTTCATAACCGAATGCGTTAAACGCGTTGGTCAAAACGATGAAGGCGAAAAGAGTCATAAAGGTGTACATAATAAACTCGACGCCAAACGTCCTTTTGGTCATTTTTTTTCCTTTTAAATCGATTGTCCGTAGAAGGTAAATGACCCCGGCCCCAAAACTAACGGCAAGAATTCCCTGAGCCAACCCTGTTGTTAACACGTGAATCTCAAGCCAATAGGTTTGTAAAGCCGGTTGTCGTGGTTGATAATCAGTTACAAATACTGTGGCATACCCAATCATGAGCATCACAACAGGCAATGTAATGACACCAAGGACGTTACTTCTATATATGCCATAGATGATCACAAAAGCGAGGCTTAACGTAATACCAAAAAATGTAAGATACTCGAACATATTACTAACCGGGGCAAACCCGACCGTGATCCATCTGGTCACGAAATACCCTAAGGCAAAAACGAGGCCACCAATGGCTGTTATATACCCGAAAAGACCCCAGTTATTTCCCGTTACCCGGCCTTCTTTATTCCTCCATTTTCGCCCTGTCACAGACACCGCGTATAAAACCGTCGCAACTAAATAGAAAAAGAATGCGATCGTGAGTAGGATCATGCTCAAACTCATCTTGATTTACCTCCTATCCTCTCATTAAAGAGTGAACCTTAGCTATTGTCCTTGTCCTCTCCCTTCTCATATTCATCATCGATTTGATCCCGAGGCGCCGTAATACCTGTCTCTTTCGTGATCGCATCGATGTCTTTTTTCAGGGGTGCCCAGTGTTTATTCGTATGAGCAGCGAGCCAAACCTCTCCGTCTTTTCGTTGCAACCAAATGCGACTATGCGGCCAATAAGATCCTTGTACAAGACCGATAAGGAAAATGGCCCCTCCAACACTAAGATAGGGAATGGTGTTATCTTTTCGAACGGTAAGACCTGTTAAATCATTGGTATCAAAACCATCTAACGAAAACTCGTAGCGATTCTCTTCTTGATCAGGGCTCACATTGTAATTCGCTTGAATACCGAGAAAAGTATGGTCTAATGCTTCTGTATCCGGGTTCGCCATTTCAAAAATGAATGCCGGATTATCCGGGACATCATTTTCCGTTGTTGGCATGTTCTCATCATTCATATAGAAATTCGGGAAGTAGCTATTAATGCGAACATCCTCCCCATTATCAAGGGCATACGTATCATCCGGGTCATTTAAATCTACGGTAAAGGAGCCCACCACCTCATCGGTTTCTGTATCCTCAACTTCAAAACTCAGTTCTTTTAACTCATCCAATTTATAGTCCACTTGATAAAGCGTGTAATCATCGAAGTGGAAGGCATCGTTGACTTCGATCGGATGCCGATCGACTTCTTCGAGCTCTTGATCGACCCCCAGAGGGCCTTCTGGTCTATATAATACTGCGTCTGTTCGAAATGTTTCTTCAAACTGAAGGGCGGCACTTGCTTCCATGCCATCCGCAAAAATTTCATCATCTTCATCGAACTCTTCGTATGTGAATCCCTGATTCTCAACGTAATAATCACCGGATGTGCCAGGGACCACTTCGGTCTCACCTTCACGAACCCACATATTTTCATCTACATACATGCCAGGGAAAAACCGAAGCGATGCCCCGATTAAAAATATAATCAACCCGATGTGATTCACATAAGGCCCCCACCGTGCCCAACGGTTTTTCTCCGCCAGTATATGGCCGTTTTCTTCCCGAATGTTGTAACGCTTCTTTTTCAATATATCTTGAGCTGCTTGAAACGTGTGGTCGACATCTTCCACCCGGCTGGTCCCAAAAATACGCTGACGTTTCATAAAACTTTTGTGTCTGGTTACACGCTGCGATTTCAAAGCTTTATATAACGGAAAAAAACGATCGATACTAGCAATGATGATTGATACTCCCAGCGCAGCGATCAACAACATATACCACCAGGATCCATACATATTGTGCAGCCCAAAAGCATAATAAACCTGGCCTAATGCTCCGTACTCCTCCGCATAATACACTTCCGGCGTTTCGCCGGGCGGCATAAACATCTCTTGCGGAAAAATGGTTCCGAGAGAAGAAGCTATAAGCGTCACAATAATAATGCCTACCCCGACCTTAACCGATGAAAAGAAATTCCAGATTTTATCGATAATAGATGTGCTATATATTTGGGAACGACGCGCAGCACCCTCGTAACGCATGTTGAGCAATCGGTTCGAATCAGGGTCTGCCAGTGGTTTGCCACATGATCCACATACTTCTGTCCCGTAAGGGTTGACTCGTCCACACTCGCATTTTTGATTCATCATGAGCCCCCCATAAATCTAGTTTCATAGATAATCAGTTTTCCCGAACAATCTTTCTTGGACGCCAATCGCTTTTCGAAAGAATTTCTCATAACCACAATCATTTAAATCATCCAGGACGGGACATACTGCCCTAAATACATCGCGATCGTCTCGAAATAACCGGTGAAAAGAAGAATGCCCAGGATAATCATAATGACGCCACTCCCTTTTTGAATGGCCGGTAAAAAGCGATTGATGGAGTTAAGCTTCTGGAAAGATTTCGCATAAAGGAGCGAAACCCCTATGAATGGTACCCCCAGGCCCATGGAATAAACAAAAAGCATGGTCGACCCTGTAAGCATGCTTCCAGATGCTCCCGCAAGCGTGAGGATGGAACCGAGGGTGATGCCAATACAAGGCGTCCATCCAGCTGCAAATACCAATCCAAACAGCACCGAACCGGAAAAGCTTGAGGCTTTTTTGGGCGTTTTGGCTACTTTTTTCTCTGTTAGTAAGGCACGAATGGAAATAAGCCCACTCATTTGTAGCCCAAATAAAATAATGATGACACCGCCTAGTTGCATAACGACACTACTGTACTGATTAAACCATGACCCAAGCAGGGTTGAGGATAATCCCAACAGCAAGAAAATAATCGTAAAGCCAAGAATAAATCCGATGCTTCGGGTGAAAATCAACCGCCGATCCGCATTGATGGCTCCCGATGAGACATCGGTGCCGGTCAGTTGAGCCAAATAAGCCGGAAGCAATGGAAAAATGCAAGGGGAAAAGAAAGATATGAGGCCTGCCGCAAAAGCAAGGCCGAGCGACACATCATCCATATAACGAGTTCCTCCTCCAACATTGATGTATGAAGATCGACTTATACTTTCGACGATTAAGATTCATGTAAACTCATGCCTTGTTCAGCTTGTTGTTCCCATGTCTCTCCACCATCTTCAGTATAAAAAATATCACGTTCGAAAGTCGTTACCATAATGGTGTTCTCCGCTTGTGGGTTCTGGGCCAGATAACTGATGGCGTCTTCTTCGATCGATGGAGCAGGGATCTCTCTAACTACTTCGCCGGAGGCGTCTATGGCTTTGAGGGTTGTTTCTTCTTCCACACCCTCAGCAACAAGCAATTCGCCGGTGTGCGCATAGGTTAGAGCTGGCGCTGGCACACCACTTAGTACCTGCTCAAAGGAATCACCGGCATCATCAGATTGAAAGACCCCTTCCTCTGTGCTAAGAGCCACCCTATTTTCCTCATCAGGATGAGCTGCAATCGCAATCACGCTTCCGTTCACCCCGTCCACATCACGTGGTTCCCATTCCTGCCCCTCGTCGAGGGTTCGATGCAGGCCCAGCTCATCCATTTCTGAATTAGGCTCCGGATTCATAGCATAGATGGCGTCTGTGTTGTAACTGGCCGACATGACATGAAAATCAACCTCCCCTTCGAGCGCGAGCAAATCAAGCGTTTCGCCCCCATCCGTGCTTTTTACAAGGCCAAACGGATTTTCATAATCCGACTGCATGTTTGGATGTCCACTGCTATAAAATCCTTCGGACGTCATGGTGAAGCCCATAAAGTCATGAAGCTCCCCCTCGCCACTCTCCACATTCTTCCATATCCCATCCTCATAGACACGCAACCCATCATGTGCGGGAATATATGCCTGCTCCCCATCTTCTGTGAAGCCAAGCCCATGTATATGCGTAAATTCAACCTCCTCTTGAGCTTCGGTTTGACACCCACTCATGAGTACTCCGACTGCTGATAAACTTGCAAGATACAACACTAACGTTCTCATGTTTTTCTTCCTTTCCGTTTGCTTATGATTGAAATGATGATGTAGATCATCGCACCTACTAATAGAGGGATCCCCATCCAGAGACAGATTTGGAAAAGGAGCTGGAGATAAGAAGGAACATCCGCTGAAGCCGATATAACGCCGGACATAACCAAACAATGCAAGCCGATGGCGATTAACAACGAAGCAATCCACCAATCCCTTCTAGTCATTCATCGCCCTCCTTAGCTCCTGGAAAACGTAGCGTAAATGTCGTCCCTTTTCCGGGAACACTTTCCACTTGAATGCTTCCATATTGGAGTTCCGTCAATTGTTTCACGATGGCGAGCCCTAAACCGGTCCCCCCAAAATCACGTGATCTGGACTTTTCAGCCCGATAGAAACGCTCAAAAATGTAGGGGAGATCTTCAGTAGCGATACCCCTTCCCGTATCAGAAATTTTTACTTCGATGTTCCCGTCTTTCAAGGATCCCTCGATCCAAACATGCCCATTTTCCGTATAACTCACCGCGTTTTGAAGCAAATTTGTGAAGATCTGTTCTATACGAAAGCTATCAGCTACAATCGTTGGAAGTTTTGCTTCCATATCAACCTTTATGGTATTTTTCTTTTTCTTAGCATCGGTGGCCATTTTTGCTTTTGCTCGTTTGATAACGTCTCCGATATGAACAAGCTCAAGGTTCAAGGGAAAACGCTCTTCTTCCATTCGGGATAATTCAAATAAATCATGGATGAGTCGATTCATGCGGTGGGCTTCTTCATGAATAATATCGACAAACTGTTGTCTTTCGCTCTCATCCTGATAAAGCCCCTTTTTTAGTGCATCACAATACCCCTGGACATAAGACAGTGGCGTCCGTAATTCATGGGACACGTCCGAAAAAAAAGCTTGCCTGTTCGTCCGGTATCTTTTTAGTTCGCGCGCCAACTCATTCATAGAATGGGAGAGCGAACCCAACTCATCTTTCGTTTTCACAGGCACTTCCACATCTAGATCCCCCCTCGCCATTTGGTTTGCCGCTCTTTCCATCTCCTGCAGGGGCATTGAAAATTCTCTGGAAGCAATAAACGTAAAACCAAAGGCAAGAAGAAGGGCACCAACCCCTGATAGAAACAACGCCTGCTGTACTTGAATGGCTGATTGATCCATGAGATCTGAAGGTGAAAAAATAAAGACTTCTCCAATATCGTCATTCTGCACTCGTTCCCCAGCATAAATATATTCTTGACGATCATTTGGGTCGATAAATCTTCCTGCCTCTCCCTGCGATGTGGAATAATCAGAGGGATGAAACCCACGGATCCCGGAATCTTCTACAACGTCTCCATTTGGATCAATAATGACCATCTTTCGTGCTGTCTCCCGATCCATCGATTGGACAAGAAGTTCGATGTCAGGATCATCTACTACAGCAAGGAGGGTTGCATATTGAGAAGCCATTTCATCCGTTTCTTCATATAAATGTACTTCATTATAATTGGTGAAAATTTGGACCATGACATACCCTAACGGAAGCAGTACGATGAGAAATAAAATCATAATCAATCCACCGAGCTTATAAAAAATCCTGTTCATCGGCTAATTTCCTTCCGTTGTATTAAATTTGTATCCCACTCCCCACACGGTCTTCATTGGATTAAATGGCAGACCAGCCTTTTTCAGTTTGGTTCGGATATTTTTGATATGGGTGTCAATCGTTCGAGGATCGTGCCATTCACGATCCAATGACCAAATCTTCTCGATGACATTTTCCCTTGTATACACGCGTTCCGGACGAGAGGCCATTAAATACAAAATCGCAAATTCTTTTGCGGTTAAATCGACGGATTGTCCCGCCACCTTAACCTCGTGTCGATCCGGTTGAATAAATAATGGGCCAGCTGTTATCTCTACTGGATCCTCGTTTAAGGGGTTGGATTTACGCCGGAGCAATGCTTTTACACGTGCGACGAGTTCCTCTGGGGCGAACGGTTTTACGAGATAATCATCCGCCCCTAGGTCAAGCCCTTTAACCCGATCTCCCACTTCTGTTCTCGCTGTTAACATCAAAATACCTATATTGAACCCTTCCATACGCAGGTGTTCACATACATCCCAACCGTCTGTCTGCGGCATCATAATATCTAAAATAATAGCATCGTAAGATTGATCGGTTGCCTTATGTATCGCTTCTATTCCGGAACTTGCTTCATCAAGTTCATAGCCTGCATTTGTCAAATAAAGACCAATCAACTGTCGCATTTTTCGCTCGTCATCCACAATAAGTATACGTTCGGCCACTTTTGCTCCTCCCATAAAGTGCTATATGTTATAGTTTATCTAGTGAATATGTAGTTGATGTGAAGAATAGGTATGTAAAATATGATCATTTTTTGACGAAAACACTGATGTAGAGTATCACCTCTCATTATAAAAAGAGACCCTGAAGGCGGATAGGAAACCGTCTCAGGGTCGAGGAAATTATGCAGCCGCCATCTCACGGCATACTTTTGCGCACCGGTGACAAGCTTCCGCACAATCTTGGCAATGCTGGTGGTGTTCGTGCTTTGCACACTCATCGCCACAAGCCTGACAGATGTCCGCGCATAATTCACAGATCTGCTTAGCAAAACGGCTGTTTGTTTGCATAGCTTGTACCGCAAATGCACAGATATCTGCACATTCTCGATCCAGTCTGATACATTCAGCCAGCATTTGTACGTTGTCTTCCTTCAGACACTCATCAAAACACCGATTGCACTGTTCCATGCATTCTAAACATGCTTGAATACACTCTTGATAATTCATTAATCTTGGTACCCCTTTCTTATGACACATAATTTGCATTCACTAGCTAGTGTGCGGTGTCCTTAATGGTTTATCCATTAAATATGTAGTTTTTATGAAGTTGGGAATACATTTTTGTTCTCTCTCATTGAAACGATAGTTACAAAAATGCCCTTATCGGATCATTCAACCTTAATAAAATGATCGGATAAGGGTTAATCAATTTTGTTTTCTATTTTTCGTCCAGCATAGGGGCCTTATCGTCTTTTTTATTCAACCTCTGAGAGCTCATCCTCTGTAACCCATTTATGATTTTCCACTTCTTCACCACCATCTGTAGGTGTGTAATCAATCATATAAACCGTTGTTTCTTCAGCCTCATCAATTGCAGCTGTGGCTCCTTCCATGCCATCCATATGATCGGCTTCTAATGTGACTTCTGTCCCCGGTTCAAATGTTTCTTCCCCGGCTTCTTCAATTTCTTCATGAACCACCCATTCATGATTTTCTACTCTTTCCCCGCCATTGGTTGGGTCGTAAGAAACAATGTAGGCAGTCGTATCATAAGCCCCTACGATGGTGGCTTTGGCACCTTCCATTTCCTCCATATGGCCGCCTTCCACCATTGCTTGGCTTCCCACTTCAAAAGTTGGATTCTCTTCTTCCCCTAAATCATCAGGAACTTCACCGGAACTGGAATGATCCATATCTTCGTGCATGTCATCGTCCATATCCATGCCATCCATATCGTCATGATCGGGCATCTCATCACCCATATCTTCCATATTACTATCCGAACCGGAATCCATATCCATCCCTTCATCTGGCATTTCCTCATCACCATTGCCACATGCAGCTAATGCAAAAGCTGTTACTAGCGAAACGGATCCTATCATGATTTTCTTCTTCATTTTATAATTCCTCCTTTTCATGAATAACGTACTAAAAAAATGTGTAGAAAATATGGAGCGATCGTTCATAGAGAAAAAAAGCACGGATTTTCATTAGATTTAAGTAAAAATCATTATTTATTCATAGATTCTACATTTTTTCCGTTTACAGTGTGACATAACCAATCAAAAGGGGGAAGAAGATTGAAAAAAGTATATATAGGAATGAGTACCATTTTTTTTGTGCTAGCTGGCTGTTCGGGTGAGGGGTTAGATGAGGGATCTACGGGATCTACCGAGAGTCAACAAGAGGGTAAAGGGAATGAAATGATGACTGAAGATGGTAAAGAAGTGTTTAATCTAGATGTTACCGAGACGCATTGGTGTAAATTACCACATTATATCGGATCCACTTTTGCAAATTAAAACCGCATGAAATCTCGCATTTCACCCTACATATTTGCACATTATTTCCGTTTTGCACACTATTCCGGTTTGTCTTTTCACATTATTCCAGCAAAATTAAAGAGAAACGAACACCCCTTCGCTTCACAAGGGGTGTTCGATCGTGTATGATGCTTCCTAAAGAGACACTGACGCCGGGCTCAAAAGGGAAGCTCTTCATCCGGAATTTCCGGGAAAAACAGGGTACTTTCGTCAAAACGAATGCGATAGACTTCCGAGCAACTAAGGTTAAACCGAACGCCTCCGAGGAAGACAAACCATTCCGAGTCTTTCCAAAGGTTAACTTCATAAAAATGGTCATGAATCCGGAGGTCAAACGGCATGCTGAATTGCATCACGTGTGTGTCTTGGCCGGCCCGAATGAGCCATTGGTTTTCGAAGGGATACCAAATCATGTATCCGTATTCCATCAAGCGCCCTCCTCATCGACCAACCGAACCACTTCCTCATCGATGATGTCGCGTTTCATCTGATAGCCTAACAGGAGGCAGTTGGTTGCCATCGTGTTGATGATTCTTGGCCATCCTTGTGAGGAGGAGCCCAGGGCTTCGAGGGCAGCTTCATTGAAGATCGGTACTTTGGCCCCGGCGTTTGTCAAATGGTGATCCACGTATTGGATCACCTCTTCTTTTGTTAGGGGGGCCATTTGATAGCGCATGACCAATCGCTGCGCCAACGCTCGGTTTTGATTTAGGCGGAGCTTCGCCCGTAAATGGGGCTGCCCGGCCAAGATTAAGAGAAAAGGATTCTTGGAATCCATACTGAAATTGAATAAGATCGAGAGGTCATTCAAAAACGCATCTTTGGCCATGTGCATCTCGTCCAAGAGAAACACGGGTGTGACGTTTCGCTCTTCTTTCAAACGTTCCACGGCGGATTGAATCTGCCGAAACAAATCCACCTTTCGAAATTTTGGCTCGTCCCCGAGCCCATAAACCAAGCCACGATAAAAATCCATGACACTGCCTGTGGACAGTGGAAAATAGACGACGTGGTACAAGGCCGGATTCAAGGCAGACTGAAAGGACCGCAAAGTAAAGGTCTTGCCTGTGCCCGGTTCTCCGGTCAAGAGCCCCATGCCACCGGTTTTTTTCAAGTACTCCAAGCGCGCGATCGCTTCCTTGTAGGCATCTGATTCAAAAGCCTTCGATGTCTCCACGTCTTTCGTGAACGGCGTGTGCGCCAGCGAATAAAAGGATTGATACATCTCAGTCGTCCTCCTTCGTGTCGCTCATTTGTGAAAAAGAGAAAGGCGAACGATCTCGCTTCACATGGGCGTTATCCTCAAAAGTCACTGGTACAATCTCCGACGTTGCTTGTCCGTCTTCATAGACATACACATGGTTTTCGTCCATACGCACATCAATGGATTGCCCAATCAGGTGCGGCGGGACTTCGTAAAGCGTTTTATGAAGCGTGATCGTCCCGTCGGCTCTCACTTTTCGCTGCTCACGCTTTAAGAAAACCGAATCCAGCACCGATGGATCATCGAGAAAGCGCACGTCTTCAATTCCGGCATGAAAACGTTCATGAGGCGTCTGCCCATCCAGGGACGCATGGATACTGCGGTGATAGTCATTCTCCAGCCAATGCCAAAAGCGTTCATTGAGTTCTTCGAGCGACGTAACTGGATTCGCCTGAAGTAACGGGTAAAAACGCGTGCGCACGGTACGGAAGAAGCGTTCTATTTTACCTTTAGCCTGAGCGTCATAGGGTTGCGTATGCGTTAAGGTAATGCCCAATTGAGCACAAGCGAATTGCAATGTTTCCGATCGATAGATTTTACCATTATCGGCGTAGATCACTTTCGGAACCCCGCGACGAAGCAACGCTTCTTTGGTAATTTCGCGCAGGCCATCAAATTTCTCGTTATCGAAAAATTGCGCGTACGGCACGAGACGCGAACAATCATCGATGTAAGCATAGAGATACGTTTGCCTTCTCCCGATAAATGGGCCATGTGAAACATCGCCTTGCCAAAGAACATTCACCCGACCGTGGGCGAAGCGTTTTCGGCGAGCACCCTTTGTCTCCTTCTCTGTAAGCCCTTGGTTCTTCAATAACCGGTTCATCGTCGCATAGGACACTTCTCCGGCGTTGATCTCCCCGTTTTTAATCAACTGTTCGTAAAACACGGTCACCGGCATGTCTGGCGTCTGTTCGCGAGAAGCCAGAATATGATCTTGTTGATCGGGCGATAGCCGCCTTGCATTCCCTTTGTCCCCGCGATGTCTTGGTTTTAACCCATCAAATCCCTCTCGCCGATACGTGGACAACCATTCCAAGATCGTCTTTCCGGCAATTTTCTTTTCGCCGTAATATGGGATGTCGTGCGTCTTCTGCGCCTGCTGCTCCAGGTAGGCTTTGCGCTCCACCAAGTCATTAAGTAACGGCGTGATCATCCCGTAGCGAAATAGGGCAATACTTTCTTTTGTTTGTTCGTCCATGGATTCGGATGCCTCCTTCATTGATCGAAGGATGGCCGACCATCCGTATCTATCATTCTACCGATCGCTCCCCCGGACGTATACGCAAACGTTATGTGGGATGGCCAAAAATAACATTCGGCTAGATTTTCCTGCCGAAAGATTGTGATTATGTTATACTGGCGATGCCATAAAATAGCTTGATAAATGACCCTTTGACCTTCGAAAGAAGGTAGATTCCCCAAAATCTCGGATCATTGTCAGGTATTTTGTGGCATTTTTATTTTCGCACTGAAAGGTCACGGGCATTCCCTGATCTATAAAGAAGCTGTGCAACCACTGGAGATGTTTAAGGAACCGTCGCTTATAAAAGGCCACTAGCTGGCGAAGACCTGGCCCTTTTTCCCTTGTTATAGCTGTTTCTGTTTGGTCGAGAACGGTATGTAATGTGTGCTGGTAATAGGGGATGAGGAAATCCGGCAAAATGGAGAAGGTCATCTTGCAAGCCGGACATTGTAGCCGACAAATCGGAATCTTCTCAGTGATTTCCTCGGTGATCCCGTAACGCCAATAGAACCCGTGTCTATGAAGATCGTTCATGGAATGGCAGGAGGGGCAGACATTCAAAGACGGAAAATCATTCTCCATGCCTTTATAAGCATACATGTTCAAATTAATCCCAAAATCATGAACCAAAATCATAAAAAAATCCTTCCGAAATAATCTGCTTAAACTTTAGCACATTATTCCAGAAGAATTCACTTCCTGATCTGAAATAATTTGAAAATATAGTGGGGTTTTGTGCCGAAATAATGTGATCCGTTACAGCATTGGATGTTTGATGACGAAACCATGACAGATGCCTGGACTTATAATGGATCCGTACCTGGCGAGAAGATTCGTGTCCAAGAAGGGGATGAGGTTATATTAAATGTCCAAAACAATTTGGAAGAACCCACTGCCCTTCATCTACATGGCTTCCCCGTCCCTAACGCGATGGATGGCGTCCCTGGCGTTACTCAAAATGCGATCATGCCTGGGGAAGAGTTTACGTACGAGTACCAAGCAGATGTCCCTGGAACGTACTGGTATCACTCCCATCAAGACGGGTCAACCCAAGTCGATCAAGGTCTCTATGGGGTTTTCATTGTTGAACCTGAGGACCAGGAGTCTTATGATGTAGATGAAGTCATAGCGATTGATGAATTTGCTCCAATGGACATGGATATGGAAGACGACATGCACGAAGACATGGATCATAGTGACATGGAAAACGGAGATATGGAGGAGATGGATCATGCGGATATGATGAATGAGATGTATGATACAATGGTTATTAACGGTCAATCATCTTCGCAAATTGAATCCGTTGATGTTGAAGAGGGGGATAAAGTAAAGCTACGATTTGTGAATGCAGGATTGTTTACACAAATTGTCTCAATTCCCGAACACGCATTTAAAGTGACCCATTATGATGGCCAGCCTGTCAATGAACCTGAAATGATAAGTGATACGTCCTTCCAAATCGCCCCGGCTGAACGATATGATGTTGAAATTGAAATGGACAATCCAGGGGCGTGGGGTATACAAGTTTTTGCGGAAGAGAATCAGGAAAGATTAAATGCGTCCCTTCCTCTTATATATGACGGTTATGAAGATGAGGACCTACAAACAGGTGATACTCCTTCCTCTTCCTTGGATTTAACCACCTACGGAGAGGCGCAGAACATGAATGAATATGATATTAATAAGGAATACGACATGAACCTTGGAACCGATGATGGGGGGGATACGTTCACAATTAATGGAAAACAATTCCCTGATCATGAGATCTACGAGGTAGAAGAAGGAGATGTCGTAAAGGTAACCATTGAAAATGATACGGAGGACGACCATCCAATGCACTTACATGGGGAGTTCTTTGACGTTATTTCGAAGGATGGAGAACCACTTCAAGGATCTTCGGTCACCAAAGATACGTTAAACGTACGCCCAGGTGAGACTTATGAAATTGTATTTGAAGCTCAAAACCCTGGAAATTGGATGTTCCATTGCCACGAGTTTCACCATGCAAGTGACGGAATGGTCGCTGAAGTGCAGTATGAAGGATTTGAGCCAGCCTTTACGCCTGATCCAAATGTTCCGAATCAACCTGAATAATATTAAAATAGGGGCTTCTTCGAGAAGTCTCTTTTCTTTTGTCATTTGACTAAAGGAATATGGATGTACAAAGATGCCCCGTTTTTGAAGTTTATCTACTTCACTCTTTCTCCATATTTTTTTCTTAAAATCCAACTAGATCTTTCGAAAACGTAGATACTTGGAAAGAAGGTTCTCATTTGGGATCGGTGAAGAATGAAGATCAGGGTAATAGAATTGAGATTTTAGATCAACTGCGTGGATTAGCTTTATTAGCTATTTTTTTAGTGAATATTTCTGGATTGGCTTCCATAGAGACGGAAAACCAATCTTCTATCAATGAATCACTCGATGCTTTGATGTCAATTTTACTGGAAGATAGCGCCAGGCCATTATTTGCATTTATGTTCGGAATCAGTCTTATTCTTATTTATGAAAGACTAAGCAAAAAAAATTTGAATCCATTCCCAACGTTATTCCGCAGATTGCTACTACTATTTATAATCGGGGCTCTCCATGGGTATTACATTTGGGCGGGCGACATCTTGCTTATGTATGCCATGGCTGGTTATGTACTTCTTTTTTTTATTAAGTTTCCAGCGAAGTGGTTGCTTACAATGGCTTTGTTTTCTTGGGTGGGATATACGATTGGAATGGATTTGCTAAATTATTATTTCCCCCATTCGTTTTCTCTAGACGAGTGGCTCAAGGACTTGCTGCTTGGACCGGGAGAATCTCCCACGGGGTCCGAATATCTCATTAATGAATTTTCTTCTATGGTAGAGCATTTGAGCTTTTTCTTATTTGGGATGTACACTTATCGTAAGGATTTACTTTCACAAGCAGTAGCACGGAGAAAGCGAATGTGGCTCCTATCTTTGGTTTTCCTTACTGTTGGTGTTTCCGGCAAAACGGCCCTTTATTATGAGGTTGATGCCCTTGTCATCACGCCTCTGGAAAGTTTTTATCCGTTTGTCGTAACCGTTGGAATCTTAATGGGCATTATTCTTTTAGGAACGAGCAGAACGACGACCCTATCAAATGCCTTGTTGCCATTTTCTACTGTTGGAAAAATGGCTTTCACCAATTACCTTTTGCAGTCGCTGGTATTCGTAAGTCTTTTTATGCACAGCGGGAGAACAATTTTTGAAAGGGTCGGAATTTGGATGGAACCAAGCTATATATTCGCCCTTTTTATAGGTATCATTTTATTTGTCGTACAAATGATTTTCAGCCACCTTTGGCTAAAAACGTTTTACTATGGCCCTTTTGAATGGTTTTGGAGAATGGGGACATATGGAAAGAAGGTTCCCTTAAGGAGGAAAACATAAATTTATATTCAAAACATGGCCTCCTGTCTAACATGAGGAAATCAACCAAAATGGATTACGTTCATTTCAAGTTAATAATTTCTGCTTTCACATGGAAGCATGGTTCTTCAACAATTCTTTCATCTACTGGTGTGGCCAGACGATCAAAATGAAGTAATACTCTTCGGCATCTGCTTTACCTAGTATGATATAGCCCCAAGCATTTAGAAAGCCTCTTGCTATAACAGCGAGAGGGCTTCTAACTGTGGAAGTAGCAGCAAAACGCGGGAATTGTAGGCTGGGGCTAATGAAGAGGAGGAGAGGAACAGCCCCAAGTCTAACGTTCAAGTTCCTCGTAGATATATTCTTGTATAACTTCAGCAACTGCGTCGGCACTGCGATAGACTTCTTCAAACGTGTTGTCCACCCCTCCAAATTCGATGGTCATCGAATTCGGTGATAAATCCTGATTATAAACTCCATCCACGCCAGCACCTCCGGAGGTCATGACTCCTCTGCTTAATCCCGGCCACCTTTCCTCCAGGCGGTGATGGATTTCTGTCGCCATTTCCAAGTTTTGTTCATAATCCGGATGGTCTTCCCCGATAACAAAAAATGTTCGAGCATAAACTTCCTCATTGATTGTCGCTGTAGAATGTTCTCGTTCTACAGAGTCCCGGTGAAGATCAAAGAAAAATTCAAGTTCATCATGTTTTTCTATGTCTTCCTCAAGAATCTCGCGAGACATCTCATATGATTGGCTGTAATCCCATCCTCGCTCATTTAATTTCTGTTGAATGTCATGATCAGAGACTTCTACAGGAAGTCCGTATTCGCGAAATTGATCGGCTAGATAGTTGCCAACCTGAACAATATTAATTTCTTGGTTGTTTGGATCGTCTCCCTCGATTTCGGGCAAAAAAGATTCACGGCTATGTGAATGTAAGAGATGAATGATCGGTTCCTCATCAGCAATCTCAGGGGGATCATCGTCTACTGTCCCCTCCCTTTCACCTCCATCAGTTTCGGGTTGTTCATATTGATGTTCCTCGGAAGGAGGGGGAGATTCCATAGCCATATTTGTAAAGTCAGTTCCTTGCCCAGCAATTACAAGCGTATTGTCAAAACCTGAGAAACCGGGAATCTCTCTTCCCAAAAATGTGCGTGGATCATTCAAGTTCATATTCGTGGCAAGCTCTATAACTGTTGTGGTCAAACTGGGGGTAGAAGTATCTTGCATTGCATCTAGATAATACCGGTTTTCAACCCCTAATAAATGAATAAACCAATCACTTTGTGCCTCTTTCGTCCAATCGTGAAGGACTGATGAAGAAAAGCGATGAGTATTATCCGCAGTCGTTAGCATAGCAATAATAAGAAAGGTCCCAACGATCAAAGCGACGGCTACCATAAAGATTGACTGAACATTCGATTTCGATACTGTGAAGGCATGTGAATAGTGATTTGGTCTGCGCAAGGGCCTGTCCCTCCTTACGCTACCATTCTATTGAGAATATGCTTTTACTAGAACGTGTCTAATGGTCCATTTTGGGGCGGACATCGCCGAAATTATAGAAGTTTTCAGATATTTAATCATTCGTTGACAATATGCCTGCAATTGTTTGGGAAAGATATGGGTGAATAAACCTTGAGGATTTCTCAAGAACGAGTACATTTCAAGTATTCCCCATACCTTTAGCTTCGTTTCTCCAAGGGGTCCAGGGGAATAGCCAGCGTATCCCCCGCGCAAAATGATAGAGGTATTAAGCCATTCCTGTGCCGATCATTATGATCGGCACAGGAATGGCTATATTCATAGATTATAATACATTTGTTGAAATGATTTTAGCGCATGTATCTGCTCTTGAATCGAGGCATTTGGAGCATAATCCCACCCTTTTGATTCAATAAAATCACTATATCTGCTTTGTAACCCAAATTGTTGTAGAGCCATTTGTAAATGAATATTCCTTACATTCTGTGCGTTCATACTTAAGGAAGAGTTAAAATTATCTTGAGCCATTGTCATTGCTGTATTACGTGCCTCAAAGGCAATATTTTGTTCATTCATATAAGAAAAGCTTTGTTTACATGGAATGTCGATAGGTTGCAGTTGATGTAACGCTGATACATCGACTTCCTCATTTCGTTCAGGATCCATCAACATTAGCATCACATCTGCGTGGTTACGCATAATTAAAACCTGCTCATAAATAATTTGCTGTAATTGTGGATTTTTCGCTAGGCAATAATAGGACTTTAATTTTCTAATAACATCCTGGTGTATATTCAAATGTTCAGATATTAAACCTAAATCAATCGATGTTAAAATCATTACTTGGCCCTCCTATCAATAAGTGATGACACTATGTCATTTATTTATGCTTGTTAATTAGGGAAAGTGACCATTTCAGAAAAATAGACATCAATTACTATATTCCGTCAAGAAGTAAAAATAATAGGGCATGGATCAGATTAGGGTGGGGTTCAAACATTTAGTTACCTATCACTCGGGTCGCCATATCGTGTTTCAAACATGAAAGGGCTGCCTCATAAGGTCATTCACCATTGGGACAGCCCTTTCGGTATCAGATTTAAAAAGGTTACAATCGAACGGTAGGGGTGTTGTCATGGACGCCTGGTTCTTGCAGAAATACCGTATGACATTCTTCTCAAGAACAAGATATTTCAAGCATTTTTCGATAAAGTGATAATCATTGATGAAGAACTTGAGAGCGCCCACTATGTCTTCAATCCCAGTTAATCTGATCCTTCTGTGTTATTGGAGGACATGAATTCCTGACAAGCATTCATCATCTTTTCACCCTCTGGGGAATTCATAGCATCCATCATCTCATTCATGCCATTTTCCATCATCATTCTATCCATCATACCGCCTTCACTTTGATCTCCAGCTGCCCATGTAATACCGATCGGACTTGCCACCAATAAAGCAGTAATAGCAAGTGATGGAATGAGTAAGAACTTTTTGTTTTTCATGCAGACTCCCTCCTTTAATCATCGACCTCAACATAAAAAATACCAAAAAATATGTAGAATCTTTGAAGACGCCAATGTGAAAGCAAAACGTATGTTCAGAAAATATATGGCTATCATCCTTTAAGGATAGGAAGTACACATCGATAAAATTGCATCACATCAAGTTTATAAATGTTATCCAAAATTTTTATAAACGTTTATAATTATCATTTACCTTTATAAACAAAAATCTTATAATAAATGATATAACAATGCCAATGGGGGTAGCGAATATGGTAGTTACATATGGGTACATACGAGTGAGTTCTAAAGATCAGAATGAACAGCGCCAGTTAAACAAAATGTTGGAAAGGGACGTTGAGGCACGACGCATTTTTGTTGACCGAGCGAGTGGGAAAAATTTCGAACGCCCCCAATACCAATTACTGCGCAAGGTTCTTAATGAAGAAGATATCATCTATATGGATGCGCTTGATCGTTTGGGACGTAACTATGATGAGGTCATTACGGAATGGAAATATATAACCAGAGAATTGAAAGCAGATATAGTCGTATTAGAAAATGAATCTTTATTTGACAGCCGTAAGTTCCGAGAAATGGGTGATATGGGACAATTAATGGAAGATCAATTTTTATCTTTGCTTTCATATGTTGCAGACCAAGAACGGAAGAAAATCCGTCAAAGACAAGCTGAAGGGATCGAAGTAGCTAAATCTCAAGGGAAACATTTAGGGCGTCCTTCAATCAATCTTTCTAATATAAGCAAGAGACAGCTACATGTTATAGAAGATAATTATCCAAAATGGAAAAACGGAGAAATAACCGGTGCTTGGTTTATGGAGGTATTAGAACTAAAGAAAAACACATTTTATAAAATCATGAAGGAATATAAAGAAGCAAACACCTGTTTTGGATAAAAAATTGATCAAAACAAGCTCTCAAGAATTACTCCGAAGTAGCTTTGTAAAAAAGTTTGATCATTTTCTGCTTGTGATATACAACAATCGCGACCGATCGTATTGTTGCACAGTGAGGACTTTTCAAATGAGCTTCTTTCATCTTCGCTAATAGCACTTTATAAAAGGGAAATTAAAGTGTTGAATGTGCCATTCGCATACATAATATATAAACCTAACCCTATGAACACGATCGGAACAATCCAACGTTCATACTTCTCAATTTTCTCCGAAATGTCATGATTTTACACCAATCAATTGAACAAACATCCAACTTCCTATGATGATCATCGCAAACATTAAATTCTTCTTGTTTGCCTGACCTGTTGCATGATGGTGAGACATTCCAGTACTCCCTTTCGATTTGTTAACTCAAAAGAGCTTGAAATTTATAAGGCCCCATGACTTAAATAAGCACCCACTCAACTCCCGCCGAATACAAACAACGTTATAGTGTAAATTAGAATTACACTACCTCCTCGAATATATACGCGCACACTAAACACATGAGATATCGACGTTTTCTCTTTGGGGTGTTTTCAGCAAACAAAAAAATGTCGCAGCCCAATTTGTGTTTAATATCATAATCATTCAATGTTTTACATGAAAATTAGGGCGTTAAGAACTTCCCTAACGCCCATCGTTTTATTCTTTTACCCGCAACAAACGTAGTCCATTTGCTGTCACAAGGAGCGTCGCCCCTAAATCCGCTAAGATCGCAATCCAAAGGGTTAACCATCCTGGTACCACTAATAAAAGCGCCAAGAACTTAATACCCAGAGAAAAACTGATGTTTTGTTTAATAATGCGCAACGCTCGGCGACTCAGTTTCATCGTATAGGGGAGTTTCTGTAAATCGTCCCCCATCAAGGCAACGTCGGCGGTTTCTAATGCGGTATCAGTACCCGCTCCCCCCATAGCTATGCCTACATTGGACGCAGCCAAGGCAGGGGCATCATTAACGCCATCTCCAACCATAGCTACTTTTCGATACTTTTCTCTAAATGCTTTAACATATGATAATTTATCTTCCGGTAAAAGGTTGGCTTGAACATCGGTCACACCCACTTGCTTACCAATGGCAGACGCCGTGTCTTGATGATCACCCGTCAGCATAATTGTTTGGTCAATACCGATGTCATGGAGTTTCGAGATGACTTCTTGGCTCGTGTCACGAACTTCATCAGCAACGGCAATCAAAGCTAATACAGACTGATCCGTCCCAACAAACATTCCTGTCTTCCCTTGCTTTTGAAGGCCTTCAAGGGAATGACGAATGTCCGGATCAATGACATATCCCAGCACATCTTCCCATAAACTTAGGTTCCCAACGTAGTACGTCGTCCCATCGATCGTACCTTTGATCCCTTTTCCTGTGATCGAAGTAAAATCATGAACCTCATGATGGTGGTAAGAAATGTTCGCTTGCTTGGCTTGATCGACGATGGCCGAAGCTAAAGGATGTTGGGATCGTGACTCTAACGCAGTGACTTTGGCTAATAGCTTATCTTCATTTCCCGGGTGAAAAAGGGAAAAATCCGTAACGACCGGAACCCCTTTGGTTAAGGTTCCTGTTTTATCAAAAGCGATCGCTTTTAACGACCCGGCTTCTTCTAAATAAGCGCCACCTTTAATTAAAACGCCATTCTTAGCCGCATTGCCAATGGCTGTAACGATGGAAACCGGGGTTGAAATCACAAGTGCACACGGACAAGCCACGACCAAAACAGCAAGCCCTTGATAAATCCATGCTTCCCAAGATGCTCCCATCACCAATGGCGGCAAAACTGCCACAAGCATAGCTAAAACCATAACGGCAGGTGTATAATACTTCGCAAATCGATCCACAAAAGCTTGGGCCGGCGCACGCTCCGCTTGTGCTTCTTCCACGAGATGGATCACTTTTGAAATGGTCGTATCTTCGACATGCTTGGTGACACGAACTTCCAGGAATCCTTCTTCATTCAATGTCCCCGCAAAAACCTCATCATCGAGTTTTTTTTCGACAGGAATAGACTCGCCGGTAACAGCTGCCTGATTTATCGAGGAATGACCGGATACAACAACGCCATCCATGGCCGCTTTTTGCCCCGGTTTGACAATCATGATGTCCCCAATCGCAATGTCGTCGACATGGATTTTCATCTCTTGCCCGTTTCGTTTAATAAGCGCTTCCTTGGGGGCAATATCCATGAGCGAACGAATGGATTGTCTAGCTCGATCCATGGAGAATCCCTCGAGTTCTTCACTAATGGCAAAAAGAATGACCACAAGGGCTCCTTCCGCCCATTCTCCGATAATGGCCGCCCCGATGACAGCCACAGTCATTAGCGTCTTCATATCAAATCGCAGGCGCATTAAATTCATAAGCCCAGTCTTAAAGAGGGTATAGCCCCCAACGACCATTGAAGTGGCATAAGCAAGCCAAGTGAGGAGGTTATCTCCACCATTGATGACTTGAGAGGCCACTCCAAAACCAAAAAAGAGGATGGCTAATATTACGGTTTGATATTTTTGGAAAAAGGATGGCTGACGGGTTGATTCCGATTCATCAGGTGCATGTTCTGATTGGACTTTCAAATTTTCAAAGGAACCGGCCTTCTCCAATTCCTCCTTCGTTGTGGAGCCGTAAACAGTGATCTTTGAAGCCCCAAAATTCACCTTTGCATCGTTCACCCCATCTAATCGTTGAACATTCTTTTCAAACGTATTGGCACAATTGGCACACGAAAAGCCTTGGACGCGGTAATCAGTTTTTTCGGTATGATCAGCCACGATGGACCTCCTCCCGGCCATGCGCCATAGCCGTTGCGATGAGTTCTGTGACATGGTGATCATCTAAGGAATAAAATACTAATTTCCCTTTCTTGCGGCTTTTCGCAATGCGTAAGTTTCTGAGGTGACGGAGATGATGAGAAGCCGTGGCCGTCGTTGTTCCGATAATATGGGCTACATCACAAACGCAGAGTTCAGTCTCTTGCGTTAATGTATAAGCTATTTTTAATCGTGTCTCATCAGATAACGCTTTAAAGATATCCCCTGTGAATGTAAAGGTTTCGGATTCGATGAGGGGAGATAATCGTTGAACCTTTTCTTCGTCATAACAAAAAACCTCACATTGATCTTGTTTTTCTTTCGTTTTCATATCCTTCACCTACATTCTAATAATCATTTGATTATAATACTATGCTTCATTTCATTAATTGTCAATTAATATTTGTATAACATCCCATATGAACAACATGACCAACTTACATATATACAAAAGAATCGACTGCCTCAGGATGAAGCAGCCGGATCAACCATTTCCATATAGTCTTGGACATTTTCTTCTGTCATTCCTCCAATATGCTCCAAGATCACCTCGCCATCCTCATTGATGAGGTAAGTGGCTGGAAGTTGACTGACCCCACAAGTACCATTATCAATTTTGTTTGGATGCCATTACTAGCATGGGGCCTTGGTGCTATTTTCCTCGCCGACTATCCTGCATTATGGTTAGGATGTATCATGTTCATGGTGACGCCATGTACAGACTGGTATTTAGTATTTACAAAAATCGTTAAAGGCAACATGTCATTATCGACCTCTGTATTACCCATCAATTTAATTCTGCAAGTGTTATTGATACCCGTGTATCTGTTTATCTTTGTAGGTACTATGGAATCTGTTTCCCTTTCAACCGTTATCGAAAGTGTAGTATTGGTTTTAGTCGTACCATTTGCAATCGCTCAATTATCGCGTTATTTATTAAAGAACAAGAAAAAACATTTTTAAACGATAAACTGATTCCCTTTTTCTCTTCGGCCCAAATTATTTTTTTGGCATTAGCTATTACAGTAATGTTTGCTTCAGAAGGATCTTATTTAATGAACAATCTAGAGGTCATTTTAATATTATTGATTCCAGTCGTGCTATTTTTTGTCATTAACGTTGTTGTCGCACAAACTGTTGGAAAAGCACTGAAGTTTTCTTATGAAGATACAGTGAGTCTAAGTCTAACCATAATTGCACGGAATTCCCCTATTGCTTTAGCGATCGTAATAGCAGCCTTTCCAGATCAACCACTCATTGCATTAGTCTTAGTCATTGGACCTCTCATTGAGCTGCCTATATTAGCTATTGTATCTCGAATCTTACTTTCATTCAGAGGGAAAAGAAGGAAATAAAGCAACCAATCCAAAGAGAGCTGTTTTTAAAGTTCTTTTTACTTTGCGATAATGTCTCTTAGTTTGCAGTCGTATTCCAGAATATGGCCTTTCCCAAAAGACCAGTGATATAAATTAACCTGCGCAACAAGATAATTTCGACACGTCATTATCAAACGCTAAGGCTGCGAGTTTCAATCCTTCAGCCATTGTTAAATAAGGCGCAAAGCTGTTTGTTAGGTCTTCAATAGTCAATCCAAATTGCACCGCCAAGGTCGCCCCATAAATGACATCACCTGCATTTTCGCTAACGATGTGCGCTCCAATCAATTTACGATTTTGGGCGTCAACGACCAGTTTATAAACCCCAGTTGTTTCGTAATTGACTAGGGCTCGTGGCACAGCGTCCAACGGAAGGACCGATGTTTTGACATCATAACCTTGTTCTTTTGCCTGTAGTTCTGTCAAGCCGACTGTAGCCATCGATGGGTTGGTAAAGGTGACACCGGGAACAAAGCGAGGGTCAATTTTGCGTTTCGTCAGGCCGAGCGCATTACTTGCCACAATTTCACCTTCATAAGCCGCAACGTAAACGAATTGTGGACCGAGAGTAACATCACCCGCGGCATATATTCGGTTAATGCTCGTTTGCAAATATTCGTTGGTCAACACTTCGCCTTTTTTGCCCGTTTTCACGCCTGTTGCTTCAAGATTTAAAGCCTTTGTGTTAGGCTTTCTTCCTGTTGCTATAAGGATTTGATCGGCTTCGATTACTTGTTCTTCACCGTTCACTTCAATATAAACGTTTTTCCTATTACCCTTTTGCTCTACTCTTAGATAAGTGGCTCCGGTGATCAGATTAAGTCCTTGCTCAGTTAAGGCTTCACCGATGGCTTCCGAAATTTCAGGATCATACATTTTAAATAGACGATCGCTTCTTTGCATAAGGGTGACTTCCGTTCCTAGATTGTGAAACATTTGGCCCAATTCCGTGGCGACATACCCAGAACCGATCACTGCCAAGCGTTTTGGCATCTCTTTTAATTCAAGTGCGGTTGTACTTGTTAAATAATCCACCTCACCCATCCTAGGGATGTCCGGAATGGCCGGAGGGGCCCCCGTTGCAATTAAAAAGCTTTTAGCTGTGATGCTTTGCCCATTCACTTGTATTGTCTTATCGTCTATAAATTCGGCTTCACCACGAATAAGGTTAAATCCATATTCATCAATCAGATCTATATATTTTTCTTGACGCATTTGATTAACCAATTCATCTTTTTGTTCGGTCAATTGGGCAGGTCAACCGGACCGGCACTCGTTTGAACCCCGTTAAATGGAGTGTTTTGGGCAACACCGTTGATTTCACCGGCACGAAGCATGGTTTTTGACGGTACACAACCGATGTTAACGCATGTTCCCCCGACTGTGCTTCGTTCCACCATGGCAACCTTCTCACCGTTTTCGCTAGCTTTGATGGCCGCAGAAAATGCCGCACCTCCCGAACCGATAATCAAAAAATCGTAATCTTCGTCATCACCTAAAATAGGTTTTTCCTGCGATTGTAAGATTTCAGCTTGTCCAGGTTGGTATTTGGCTTCATCAATGGCTTTTTTGGCCGTTTCAATTTCCACATTTTCGGGGAGTTCAAAGGTGACATCTCCTCGACGATAGTTGGCATCAATATGTTCCGCTCCGATTTTTTCAAGGGATACTGCAATATGTTCTTCACAGCCTGTACAGGTCATTCCCTGAATGTTTATACGAATATGATTCAATGTTTTTTCCACCTTTCTCAAAAATGTTTTCGTGCAGCTCGTACCACCTTATTTTTGCTCTCTAGTCCATATTCTACTTTTTCAAACGCTTGTCGGATTTCATTGTAATTGTAAAGCAGTTAAAAAATGCTTGCCATGGAAATACAGTTTTATCGGATGCTCCAGAGACTTTTCGATCTCCATTATTCCACTATAACCCTTTTCCAAGAGTGGGCTCAATTATTCCATTTGCACCCATTCGTATTATGAAAGGCCATCTTAAGTTTAGTATAGGTGCTAGCCAGTATAGACATAACTCCATATTACTGTTCAGGATTTCCATCCTTAAAAAGGCGCAATCCTTAATTAAAGGAAAGCGCCTGTGAAGTACGGTGCTGCAGATTAAAAACCGTAAATAGTAAATATGCACGCATTGTTCCCCTGTTGTGTGAATTATTTACCTAGTATTTCAGCTTCTAAAGTATCGAAATTAACCCCATTATTGCTGCAGCAATTCGCTAATTTCCCGTCAATAGCAACCGCTGGAACCGATTGAACCCCATACTCTTTAGCTTTATCTTCACATTCGTTGGTTTTACACTTCTCGTTCAAGTCATACACAACAACTTCATGATCGGAACTATATTGAGTAAGATCTTTGACTTGTTTTACAGTCTTTTCACAGATAGGGCAACCTGACGTAAATACTTCAACTAACTTTTTAGCCATCTTCAATATCTCCTTTAGAAAGGTTTTGGTCTTTAGGAACACCTAAACCTGTACTTTTTGCTGGTACTATTTCCTAATAATTTGTTTTCCTCATACCCTGCTATTACAAAGCCTATACCATCATCCAGAGTCAACATTACAGGACACTTTTATCTTTTCCATCCTTCTGACATTGTATCCGGATCCAATGATCACGTCTTTGAGCTTGTCCGTATTTGTTTTATCAGGATCAAAAACGACGAAAGCCAAATCTTGCGGTGGCGCTTCGACGACAAAATCCTGCACACCTTCTGCTTCTTTAAGTGCGCCCTCCACGAGGGTTTTGCACCCGGACGCACAATGCATACCGATCTTTTTCATCAATACGCCTTGCATATTCTCGGGAATATCCGGATACACTACCGGTTCTGGTTCTTCCAAACCAAAGAATTTTTTAAAAAAACCCATATCACTCGCTCCTTTGATAAATTCGGATCAAATATATCCATAAAATCTTGCACAGGTTGTTCACGAATCCATCTACCCGAATATGGATATCCTCCACTTTATGAATGGTTTAAAAGAAATTCGCGGCATTCACATCATCCAAGAAGGAACGAAACGACTCATATACATAGAAATTTCTTGATAATGCCCAGTGAAGAGGAGAATGCCCAGTAGAATCATAATAATTCCGCTAACCTTCTTAACCGATAATGATTGAGAAAGCTGAGCTTATGCAAAGATTGCGCATACAGTAATGAAACCCCAAGAAACGGGAGTCCCAGTCCCATGGAATAAATGAACAGCATACTTGTTCCCGCCATCATGGTTCCGGAATTTGCCGCCAGGGTTAAAATTGAACCAAGGACTATCCCAATACAAGGTGTCCAACAAGATGCAAACACCATACCAAAACCAACAGACCCTATGAAGCTTGTGGTCTTTTTCGGTGGTTTAGCAACTTTTTTCTCTGAAAGCAAAGCGCGAATCGTAATGATGCCAGACATTTGCAGCCCAAACAGAATAATGATAATGCCTCCAATTTGCTGGATGGCGTTCCCGTACTGGGAGAAGGCGGCACCAATCAGTGTTGTTGAGGCACCAAGCAAAATAAAAATGACGGTAATCCCTAAGATAAAGCCGATGCTTCGGGAAAAAATCAGTCATCGATCCGCATGAACTTCCCCTGCAGAAACATCGGTTCCTGTCAAATGTGCCAAATAGGCGGGAACGAGCGGAAAAATACAGGGAGAAAAGAAAGATACCAGCCCTGCCATGAAAGCTATTCCTAATGAAACGTCGTCCATATCGCTGAACCTCCCAACATACGTTTTGTCATCGGGGTCATGGTTCAGCAGCTGCCAATGCCTCGTCAATCACTGCTTGAATTTTGTCATAGCCGGAAGGATCATCGATGACTTTATCATTCACCATTTCCTCATCAGCTTGGCAATCGTTTAGCAAGAAAAGCGCGGATATAACATACATTCGGCCGATACGTTGCAAAGCATTTCCCCGCCTTTACCTCTGTTGTCATCTCCGTACAAACAATAAACAGATAGTTATTATTACAAAAGCAACGAGTGCTAAAAATGGGATCGTGATAAACCCAAACCAGTTAATATATTCCGCGCTGCATGGCACGCCCGAGGCACAGGGAGACACACCGCCAAACCCCGGTATTTTCTGTTCGGCGTAATGAAGCGCTGCCGTGATAGCGCCGATGATTGAAAAAGGAAGCGCGTAAACGCGAGCGCCAAAATCAGAGCGGAAAGTCGCAATCCCGAGAATAACCACAAGGGGGTACATGGCTATTCGCTGATACCAACACATTTCACATGGAATAAATTCTTCAACTTCACTAAAGTATAAACTTCCAATTGTCGCGATTATCGATACGATCCAGGCGGCGTAAAGGAAAAGGCTTTGCCGCATCATGATTCGGCTGCCGCCAATTCCTCGTCAATCATTTCTTGAATTTCATCATAGTCGAAAGGATCATCGATGACTTTATCATTCACCATAATCATGGGAGTAGCCTGGACGCCATACTCCTCGATCACCTCATGGTCATCTTCAATCCGGTGCAGCATTTCCTCGTTAGCAATCGCGTTCTCAAGTTCTTCCTGGTCCACGTCCGACGCGTGTTCTTCGGCTATATTCAAGAGCATATCTTGTGTAACTTGAGAGCCTTCCTGTCCTGCTTGTTGCATAAGCGCGTGATGGTAATTCCAGAATTGCTCAGGGGCTTCTTCATGAACGGTCAGTGCAGCCAAGGAAGCCTGTAAGGATTCCTCACCGAACCCAATATAATTATAGAATGAAAAAGAAACATCTCCGTTATCAACGTAGTCATCATAAAGCTGGGGCACGATCTCGCTATCCCAATATAAGCAGCCCGGGCATTTATAATCTCCGAATTCTACAATTGAGACCGGTGCTGATTCATCTCCGGCCGTCGGAACATCCTCAATCGGTGGAGATCCTTCATCCGCTATCGTACTGCCACCACTATTAACGACGAACAATAATGCCCCCATGACAATGACAAGGGCAAGTGTAAGGATGACGAGCATTTTTGTAGGTGCTGTTTTTGATTGTGTTTTTCTTTTTGTATTCGCCACTTCTTTCACCTCTGGCACATTTATAACACTGAACTGGGGCTAAAAAATACCATTAAAATCAGCCACCACCTGTCATACTATCGCCCCTCATCGAATCGACATGCCTACAAACCTTCGAGTGCCTACCCAGGCCATCAAAACCGTAAACAGGGCCATCCCCAACAAACTATACTCAACCGGCATATGACTGATTTCAGGTGTGAAAATGGCTCGAAAAGCCTCACTCACATAGAGGAGCGGATTGATTAAAACTAACACCTGCAACCAAGGAATAGCGCTTAGTTCTGGCCAAGGGAAAAAGGTCGCTCCCAAGAGTACCATGGGAATCAAAAAACCGGGAAATAGCGCCGGGATTTGCGGAGGTTTAACGATTGTACCCAAAAGAAGGCCGAGAGATGCCGAAGTGAGCCCGGCTAAAATCAAGATGGGCACAAAATAGCCCACATTTTCAAAGGTAACACTTAAGTTTGCCCCCATAATCAGCCAAGCCAAGGGCAACACAATCAATCCTCCCAGCCAGGCCTCCAGAACCCCTATCGTCATTTTGGAAAACGCTACATAGCGAGGGTGTAACGGGGCCAATAACCGATCTTCTATTTCACGGGTCGTTCCAAAATCCAGAGAAATGGGGATCGCAACGCTGTGAATACCGGACACCATCACACTCATGCCGAGAATACCGGCAAACATGAGCGTTGGGAATCCTTCCGGTACCTGACCAATCGTGGGCAAAATAAATCCGAAAAGCAGAATAAACATAAAGGGAAGCATTGCCACACGATAGGCAAATTCCCAAAAATCGCGAAACGTAACGAGAAGATCACGCTGTACCATAGCCCAAAAAGATGACATCATCGTTGTTCCAACCCCTTTCCGGTCAGATGGACAAACACATCATTGAGCGTACTTAAGTGCAGATTCATACTCAAGATGTTTACGTCCTGGCTTCTCAACCACTTCACCAGTTCACCCAGGTCTGGTGTGGCATCTTTCATATAAAAACGCAAGGTTCCCATTTCAGCGGTCGCATCTTCAACTTCAGGTAACGTTTTGGCTTCGGAAAGCAATTCATCTCTGACATCACCTGTACGAACGGAAACCACATTTTGCCCGGGCACCAATTTCTTGAGTTCTTCCGGTGTATTCAACGCTTTTAATTGGCCTTCATGAAGAATCGCGACCCGGTCACATAGTTGTTCTGGTTCCTCCATATAATGCGTCGTTAAAAAGATAGTGGTTCCTTGGGCATTCAGTTTCTTGATTTCCTCCCACAGCAGTACCCGGGATTGGGGGTCAAGACCTGTCGTCGGTTCATCCAGAAAGAGGATGTCTGGATCATGCATCAAAGCTCGGGCAATCTTCAAACGTTGAGCCATGCCCCCTGAAAAATTGACTACTCGATCATCCGCCCGTTCGGTAAGATCCATTAAATCCAGAAAACGATCCGCTCGTTTAGCTGCCTCATCCGAAGGTAAATTAAAATAACGAGCATGAAACAAAAGGTTCTCCCGAGCGGTTAAACCCCGATCCAAATTGTTATGCTGAGTGACGATACTGATTCGCTTGCGCGTATCGGTGAGGTTTCCCCAAATCGATTTTTCAGCCAGAATGATCTCACCGCTTGTCGGACGTATTTGCGTGGTCAGCATCCCCATCGTTGTCGTCTTTCCCGCACCGTTAGGCCCCAAAAAGCCAAAAATCTCTCCACGGTTCACTTCGAAATTCACATCACGAACGACATCAATTTGACTGTTTTTTGTTGAAAAAGTTTTACTTAAGTTCTCTACATTCAGGATCGTTTGAGTCATATCCATCTCCTTCTTACCTTTTGTATACATGATAAACTCAGTCATCACCCACTGTTCGATCAGTATGATGACTGAGCCATATTAAGTTATATTTAGCTTGCCATCTGGCGACATTGTAATGCACACTGACGGCATATCTCGGCACACTGTTGACATGCCTCATCATCAAATTTGGCGCATTCTTCAGCACACGCCTCACAAATAGAGGCACATACTTGGTGAAGTTCTGTACTGAACTCACTCTGCCGGGCCATGAACCGAGCAGTCAATACACAAATGTCGGCACAATCTCTCACCAGTTGGAGACACTCCGTTCTCTCTTGCACATCCGGTGCATCCAGACATTCTGTATAGCACTTTTCACAGGCTGTTACACATTCACGGCACAACTCAATACACTTTTGAAGTTCTGTATTCAAAATCGTTCACCTCCCTTTAACCTGTTGCCTATTATCATAAAGTCTGTTGTACTGTACAGGGTCAAGGGCTTTGTCATTTATTAAACTAATACATTAGCAAGAAATTCTTATTCAACATAAAAAGGACGCAATCCTTAATTAAAGGAAAGCGCCTGTGAAGCACCTTGCTGTAGATTAACAGCCGTAAATATACACAAATTGTTCCCCTGTTTCGGTGAATTATTTACCTAGTATCTCTGCTTCTAAAGTATCGAAATTAACCCCATTATTGCTGCAGCAATCCGCTAATTTCCCGTCAATAGCAACCGCTGGGATCGATTGAACCCCATACTCTTTAGCTTTATCTTCACATTCGTTTGTGTCACATTTCTTATTCAAATCATACACAACAACTTCATGCTCACTGTATTGCGTAAGGTCTTTGACTTGTTTTACAGTCCTTTCACAGATAGGGCAACCTGACGTAAATACTTCAACTAATTTTTCAGCCATCTTCGATCTCTCCTTTAGATAGGTTTGTAATGATTGGACATTGGTCTTTCGGGACACCTGAACCTGGACATTTTGCTGCTAATTCTTCTAATAATGATTTCATCTGTATAAACTCGTGTATTTTTGAATCAATTTCTTGGATTTTATTATTCGCAAATTGATACATTTCCTCTGATTGAAAGTTTTCGTTATTAGAAGCACATAGCAACTTTTTAATTTCCTCTAGAGTAAATCCGATATCTTGGGCGCGTTTAATAAATTGAATGTCTTGAATCACCTCTTTCGGAAACATTCTGTAACCAGATTCTGTCCGAGGAGGTTCAGAGATAAGTCCACGTTTTTCATAATATCTCACTGTCTCAATATTAACGTTAGAGCCTTTTGCTATTTGACTTATCGTTAGACCATTCATGTCCTTTCCCTCCTCAGTTATTATTATAGAGTCTGTACCCAACTACAGGGTCAAGAGCTTTTTAAAAAAAGAATGATTCAATTCATACGCATGATAATTCTTTAACAGATAGTAAGTAGTGTTCATATAAATTTCATGAACTTATCATGTCGTTTTCGCAAATTGTTGTATACGGTGGCCGATTTCATCCCGTACTCGTTGAAATACACGCCACTTCTCTTCCTCTGATCCTTCAGCTTTCGCCGGATCATCAAATCCCCAATGTTCACGGCGTATATGCGACGGTGTCATCGGACAACGATCCGCCGCATCACCACAAAGCGTCACAATCATATCAACGTCATTCCATAAGTTCGTATCAATAACGTCTGATGTTTGATTAGAAATATCAATATTGACTTCGTCCATGGCTTTGATTGCATTTGCATTTAAACCATGAGCTTCGACACCTGCACTGTACACATGCCATTCCTTACCTAAATAATGTTTGGCCCCTTCGGCCATTTGGCTGCGGCATGAGTTCCCTGTACAAATAAAATAGATCGTTTTTTTCGACATGATGGGTTCACTCCTTTTCTTTAACTAATGATCATTAACCAGAGATAGAGGCCGAGTAAGGTGATAAATAAGACGGGTAATGTAATGACAATGCCTGTCTTAAAGTACGTCCACCAGGAAATTTTTACACCCTTTTGAGTAAGGACGTGTAGCCACAATAATGTTGCTAACGAACCAATCGGGGTAATTTTTGGCCCCAAGTCTGAACCGACCACATTTGCATAAACCATTGCTTCTTTCATCAATCCCGTTGCAGCTGTCGTATCAATCGCTATGGCATTGATCATGACCGTTGGCATATTGTTCATGATCGAAGACAGAATAGCTGCTAAAAAGCCCATACCGTTGGTTGCCGCAAAAACGCCTTGCTCGGCAACATATTCAAGTCCTGAAGCTAGAACATCCGTTAAGCCAACATTTTGCAGACCAAACACGACGACATACATCCCAACCGAGAAAAAGACAATGTTCCATGGCGCACCTTTTATCACTGATCGTGTTGCAACAGCAGGGCTTTTGCTAGCAATCGCTAAGAAAATAAGTGCGATGATCCCGGCAACAATGGATACAGGAATATGTAGGAACTCACTAACGAGATATCCAATTAATAATACTGCTAAAACAAACCACGAGATCCGAAACATTTTTTCATCTTTAATGGCTGTTACAGGCTTTTCCAGTTTTTCATAATCGTATCGTTTTGGAATGCTCTTTCTAAAGTATAGATACAAAACAAGAATACTGGCCACTAATGAAAAGAAGTTAGGAACAATCATCCGTGTTGCATATTCAATAAATCCAATCCCAAAAAAGTCCGCCGAAACAATGTTGACTAAGTTACTCACAATCAACGGTAGCGAGGTGGCATCGGCAATAAATCCACTCGCAATAATAAATGGAAACACCATCGTTTCGTTAAAGTTCAAAGAACGTACCATCGCCAAAACAATAGGCGTTAGAATTAAAGCCGCACCGTCATTGGCGAAAAATGCAGCGACGATGGAACCTAAGATACAGACATATACAAACATGAGCACGGCATTTCCTTTGGCCGCACGCGTCATATGGAGGGCCGACCATTCGAAAAAGCCTATCTCATCCAAAATTAAAGAAATAATAATAACGGCAACAAACGTTAAGGTCGCATTCCAAACAATGCTTGTAACTTCAATGACATCGCCAAAAGAAACAACACCGAGAAGTAATGCGACAATGGCACCACCACAGGCAGACCAACCAATATCAAGGTTTTTAGGCTGCCAGATGACCAAAACGAGCGTAATGATAAATATAGCAGATGCTAAAATGATTGAAATCAACGTATGCGTTCTCCCTTACTATATCAAGTGTTTCTTTCTCTAAGAGTATGGTATATACCCTATTAAAGGCAGCCAGTGGCCGCCTTCATGATTACATAAAAGTTGCATGGGAAATTAACCTGCGCAACATGTATCTTCAGTTTCTACTACGTCATCCTTTGTATAAAAATATTCCCACTCGTTACCATCAGGATCCGTAACCCAAAACTTATCTTGGAGAGCGTAGCAACATGTTGTATCCATTTCTTCTCGAGCAAAGAACCCAACTTTTTCAAGCCTTTCTTTATGTTGGGTCACTTCATCTTTGCTTTCCAACTGTACGCCTAAATGGTTAATCTGATTTCCTTCCACTTGTTCTTTCGGTGTTAATATTAAGTTCAAATTTGGATCAACCGTTAGGAACTTAATATAATCGTGCTTTTCCTTTGCAGGCGTAGCGCCGAGCATATTTTCATAAAAGGCTTTACTCTTCTCTAAATCTTTCACGTTTAACCCGATGTGCACGTTGGTCATACATACATCTCCTATATCATCAATTTTTTTTGATTTATTGGATTCAAAAAGTTACTAACACTTATTGAATCCAGGTTTAAACACACAACATAATTCATCTGAGAGTACCCGATCCATTTCCAATTCGTTAATCTCATAAAAACTCCATGTACCTTTGGTTTCTCTCGCTAAAAGGTTAGCATCCATTAGTATTTTTAGATGGTATGACAGCTTAGACTGACTCATATCTAACTCTTCCTCAAGGTCACAGACACAAGTTTTTCCTCTTCTACTCAACAGATGAAGTAAATGCAATCGTTTTTTATCTGCTAAGGCCTTAAACGTATGTTCATACTTCTCTAAAGTATTAACGGAGAGTTCATCAACGGGTGATACTACCTTCAAAATCATCCACTCCTTCCATCAAATATTATTGATTAATGGAATAGTACCATAAGTGCTGACAATAAATCAAGTTAATTTGATATATCTCTTTTCTTCAACAATCGTGTAGCGAGATATTTCTATTTAGCAAATGCCCGATTGCGGTTTCAGTATAGAAATTTATAGTAAATAAACTTTTACCCAGTAAAGAACTAAATTATCAATAAACATTAGCGGCACAAATTTGGCACCACAACATTCGAAACTGGATCATTTTTTGGCACAATACCATTTTTATTGATTTTAAAAGGTCCAAAATTATCCCTTTATATCAAGGGTTAATGCTCCTTTTATAGTGATACGGTAAAATGATCAAAAACGATTTTAAACCCCTTCCCATCAATGGTAAGGATGAGGTCACCGGTTCAAGCCCGGTAGGAAGCTTTGTGATCGAAATTATACGGCCCATTGGTCAAGTGGTTAAGACACCGCCCTTTCACGGCGGTAACAGGGGTTCGAACCCCCTATGGGTCATTTTACATAATACTGCACGACATGTGCTTTGGAGGATTAGCTCAGCTGGGAGAGCACTTGCCTTACAAGCAAGGGGTCGGTGGTTCGAGCCCGCCATCCTCCACCATTTCAGTACAGTGCCGACCTAGCTCAATCTGGCAGAGCAACTGACTTGTAATCAGTAGGTTGGGGGTTCGAGTCCCTCGGTCGGCACCATATATGGAGGGGTAGCGAAGTTGGCCAAACGCGGCGGACTGTAAATCCGCTCCCTTTGGGTTCGGCGGTTCGAATCCGTCCCCCTCCACCATTTTGGGCCATAGCCAAGCGGTAAGGCAACGGGTTTTGGTCTCGTGATTCCCAGGTTCGAATCCTGGTGGCCCAGCCATTTATATTTTTAATGTGAGCCATTAGCTCAGTTGGTAGAGCATCTGACTTTTAATCAGAGGGTCGGAGGTTCGAATCCTCCATGGCTCACCACTTATACATAGTAAGTAAGTCAGGGGCCTTAGCTCAGCTGGGAGAGCGCCTGCTTTGCACGCAGGAGGTCAGCGGTTCGATCCCGCTAGGCTCCACCATATATTTGATTTAAAGTTGTTTCCTGTTATGGGGAGCAACTTTTTTTATTTTAGATAGATTATATGCTTAAGCAAAATGATTATGTTCAAACTATTTAATACAAAGGCTACTGCTGCTGTTAACTTTTATGAAGTTAATTATAACGATCTTGGTTAGGTTAATTGCAGGCCAATAAAACCCTAAAGTATTGATACAATGCAGTTGAAAGCGTATTCAAAATTGCATATTTATTCATGATTTTGTCCAGTTGAACCATTTTATAATTGGATATAAAATGATTCCAGGCTTAAAGGAGGTTTATAGATGAAGAATAATGTCGGAATAATAGGCGCACCTATAACAATTGCACAACCTAACCTTGGTGTAGATTTTGGACCAAATGCAATTAGATATGCTGGGCTTGCAAAACGGTTAGATCAGTTAAATATCACTTATAATGATTATGGTAATATTAATATAAAAAATGAGGGATCAGATAAACAGGATCCCAAAACTAATTTGAAAAACTTAGACGAAGTAGTGAAGGGAAATCAGCAAATTGCTGAAGAAGTTAAACTCGTTAAGAAAAAAGGTGAGTTTCCCTTAATCCTAGGGGGCGATCATAGTATTGCGATTGGGACACTTGCTGGTTTGTATGAGTTTTATGATCAATTAGGCGTTATTTGGTTTGATGCGCACGCGGATTTAAATACAGGAGAAACTTCTCCATCTGGAAATATTCATGGTATGTCTTTAGCAGTTAATTTAGGTGTAGGAGATGAACAATTAACTTCGATTAACGGTAATCAAAAGAAAGTAAAACCAGAAAATACTATTATAATTGGCGCTCGCTCTATTGATGATGGTGAACGAGATTTTATTAAAGAGCAGGGAATTAAAGTGTATACCATGTATGACATTGAAAGAAAAGGAATGGAAAATGTCATGAAAGAAGCTATTCAGTACTTGAAAGGGCGAGTGGATGGAGTCCATTTAAGTTTAGATGTTGATGGAATTGACCCATTACATACCCCAGGAACTGGAACACGAGTAGTTGGGGGACCATCATATCGTGAAACCCATATGGCGATGTCGATGTTACATGATGCAGAGGTACTTACGTCTGTTGAAGTTGTAGAAGTCAATCCTCTTTTAGATGATCAAAATAAGACCGCAGAAGTAGCTGCTGACATAATAGCTGCTACATTTGGAGAAAAATATTTATAATTAATTTTGCCGAGCATAAAATTGTGCTCGGTTTTTTTGTTCGCTGAAATCTTTGCCTTTAAAGAATGGTCATTCGAACGTGGCGACACGAAAAAACTTATTATTATGATTTAAGAAATGCACAACTGCCAATTCTCAAAAATTGGCAGTTGATGTATAATTATAGAAGTGGATTGTTCGTTAGGGGGAGAATTATGGAGGTTGATGGGGAGACTACAAGGTGTAAAGATAATAAATTACTTGAGGATATTGTTTCAACCTATGATCATGAATTATACCGTCATTGTTACCGGATGCTTGGTTGTTTTTATGATGCTGAGGAAGTCACGCAAGAAACATTCTTGAAAGCTTATCAACATCTTTATAAATTTGAAGAAATCAATCAAATAAAACCATGGTTGTTCCGGATCGCGACAAATTTATGTATTGATCGGATGCGGAAAAAGAAACCTATTGCTATTCTTGATCAAGTGATTAAAGGAACAGAGCACTCAACACAACTAGAACAATTAGAAAGTCAGGTATTAACGCCTGAGGAGAATATGATTTATCAAGAGCAAAACCAGTTGATATGGGATTATATTAAAGGATTAGCACCTAAATATCGGTCGGTCATTTTATTACGGTATTTTAGCGAGTTCTCACTAAATGAAATTGCTATTGAATTGAATATCCCAGTCGGTACAGTTAAAACTAGAATTTTTAGGGGTAAAGAAGCTTTAAAACAGAGGATGTTAGCGACAATTAAGCACTAATCAATAATTCAATGGTTAGCATCTAGTGTGAGAATCACTTCAAGTAAGAAGAAATAGGAATTTATTAAATATACATTGATTTAAGTCATTTTAAAATATGATATAATGAAAGAGATTTATTAAGCTTCTTATGAATATTTGTGCGTGAAGGAAGTGTAGGCATGTTGTGGGAAGAACTTGACCTATTACAAGTGCTCAGGATCGTTGTTGATATTGCTCTTGTATGGTTCGTTATATATAAGTTATTTTCAGTGATAAGAGGAACAAAGGCTGTCCAGTTGTTAAAAGGGATCTTTGTTGTATTAGGGATCTGGTTTTTCAGTTCGATATTAGAATTGAAGACTGTCCAATGGTTGGTTTATCAAGCTATCACCTGGGGTTTCCTTGCGGTGATCATCTTATTCCAACCTGAAATTCGTCGTGCTTTAGAACAGCTAGGTCGTGGAAGCTTCTTTGCGAGAAACACCCAATCAGAGGAAAAAGCAATAAACGAACAAATTGATGCTATTGTTAAATCATGTAATTATATGGGTAAAAGGAGAATTGGTGCTTTAATAACGATTGAACGTGAAACGGGAATGAGTGATTATGTTGAAACAGGTGTTTTGGTAAATGGTAGGTTAACGAGTGAACTACTGACAAACATCTTTATTCCTAACGCACCACTGCATGATGGAGCAGTCATTATAAAGGGTGATGAGATTGTTGCTGCAGCTTGTTATTTACCGTTAAGTGAAAGCCCGTTTATCTCAAAAGAGTTAGGGACAAGACATAGAGCAGCTATGGGAGTTAGCGAGGTTACTGATGCATTAACGTTAATCGTTTCTGAGGAGACTGGGAACATTTCCGCAACTAAAAACGGTGAACTTCATCGAAAACTAGATGAAGAGTCTCTTCGTAAGTTATTAATGAAAGAACTAAATCCTCAAGAACGCATGTCTTCTTCAAAGTCTTGGAGCTGGAGGGGGAAGCGAAATGGATAATTGGATTAAAAGCCCGTGGTTTACAAGAATCGTATCATTGTTTCTTGCGATTTTGTTATATACAACTGTAGCCATTGATGAAGCCAATACATCGCGTTCAAATGATATCTTTCTTCCAACTGGTTCATCAGATGTTGAAACAATGGAAAATGTACCACTCCATGTAGATTTAGAAGAGGAAGATTACGTTGTTAGAGGTGTACCTGATACCGTTAATGTAACAGTTGAAGGCCCTAGAAGTGTCATTACACAAACGGTTCGCCAACGAAACTTTGATGTATTTGTTGATTTAAATGAGTTAGGTACGGGCCAACATGAAGTAGAAGTGACCCATTCGGGAATATCCAGTCAATTATCAGTCTATATAGAACCAAGAACAGTCGAAGTTACGATTGAAGAGCGCTCTACCGTTTCGTTTCCTGTTGAAGTTGACTTCTATGGGCGTGATGAAGATGAAGGAGAGTTTGATGAATTTACAGGTGAGCCTGAAGTGGCCCCAGAAGAAGTTGAAGTTACGGGCTCGAATGCAGAAGTAGACCGAATAGCTATGGTAAAAGCCTTTGTAAGTTTCTCTGAACTAGCTCAGGAAGGTGAAGTGTCAGATGCCCCAATAAGAGTATACGATGCTGAAGGAAATGAATTAAATGTTTACGTCGACCCATCGACTGTTAATGTCGAGGCAGATGTTTCGGTAAATGAAAAGAGATACCCACTTACCTTCGAAACGGTTGGAGAACTTGATGATGACCTAGTTCTTCAAGGTATCGATTTAAACCCAGTTTCGGCTACTTTGTTTGGTAGTATTGAGCGATTAGGTGAAATTAATATACTTGATCCAATTGAAATTGATTTATCAGAAATAGAAGAATCAACTGTTTTGGAATTTGACTTACCAGTTCCACCTGACATCTCAAGAGTTGACCCGGAAATTGTGGAAGTAGAAGTGGTGGTAGAAGAAGCCGTTGAGGAAACATGGGAAGATGTTGAGGTTGAAGTTGAAAACTTAAACGATGACCAAGAGTTAACGTTTATTGAGCCAGAAGACCCGTTAGTTGATGTCCAATTAATTGGTACTCAAAGTGATCTAGATGACCTTGCCCAAGAAGATATTAGAGTTTGGATTGATGTTGATGGTCAAGTTGAAGGTGAATTTTATGCTAATGTACAGTTGGATGGGCCAGAAGATGTTCGACTTTCATCAGAACAAGAGCGAATAAGAGTTAGAATCGAATAAACAACTACGAATGATATGATGGGATTTAAGAAGGAGCGGAATGATAATGGGAAAATACTTTGGGACAGATGGAGTCCGTGGTGTAGCTAATACAGAATTAACACCAGAGCTTGCATTTAAGTTAGGTAGGTATGGAGCTTACACTTTAACACAAAACACAACTGAGAAAGCTAAGCTACTAGTTGGCCGCGACACGAGAATTTCAAGTGAAATGCTTGAAGGAGCATTGGTAGCAGGGATTCTATCTGTTGGTGTAGATGTTATGCGTTTAGGTGTGATTTCAACACCAGGTGTTGCTTATTTAACCAAAGCATCAGGTGCTCAAGCTGGTGTCATGATCTCTGCATCTCATAACCCAGTAGAAGATAATGGCATTAAGTTTTTTGGTGAAAGTGGCTTTAAATTAAATGATGACCAAGAACGTGCTATTGAAGCGCTCTTAGATGCTGAGACAGATGAGCTACCAAGGCCAGTTGGAGTGAACATTGGTCAGCCTATGAATTACTTTGAAGCTGGTCAGAAGTATTTACAACACTTAAAACAATCCATTGATACAGATTTTGAAGGTATGAAAATTGTGATTGATTGTGCTCATGGTGCGACCTCATCACTTGCTTCTCATTTATTTGCTGACTTAGAAGCAGAGTTAGTCTCAATTGGTGCTTCACCAGACGGTACCAATATTAATGATGGTTATGGTTCAACAAGTCCAGAAAACTTACGCCAAACAGTAATCGAGCAAGAAGCAGATGTAGGGTTAGCATTTGATGGTGATGGTGATCGTTTAATTGCTGTAGATGAAAAAGGTAACATTGTTGATGGCGATAAAATTATGTACATCTGTGGTAAGTTTTTAAAGCAACAAGGCCGATTGAAAAAAGATACGGTTGTGACAACAGTGATGAGCAATATTGGTTTATATCGTAAGTTTGATGAATTAGGTATCGACACGGTTAAAACGGCTGTGGGTGACCGCTATGTGATGGAAGAAATGTTAAAAAGTGACTTTAATTTAGGTGGAGAACAATCAGGTCACATTATTTTCCTAGATTATATTACGACTGGAGATGGAATGTTATCGGCACTGCAATTACTTAATGCCATGCGAGAAACAGACCAACCATTATCAGAATTAGCAGGTGAAATGGAGAAGTTCCCACAAGTACTTCAAAATGTTCGAGTCATCGATAAGCAAGATGTTCAAGTTGACAGGAGAGTTCAAGAAGAGATTGATCGTGTAGAAGAAGAACTAGGGGCTAAAGGTCGCGTATTAGTTCGCCCTTCAGGAACGGAGCCGTTAGTACGCGTGATGGTAGAAGCTCCGACAAAAGAAGAGTGTGAAAAGTATGTTTCTCGAGTTGTTAGGGTAATTGATGAAACATATGGCTTGAAAGATGCATAGAATAAAGTAAGCATGAGGGATGATTTAATCATTCCTTATGCTTCACTTTTGTCATGAGAGATGTTTTAGTCTTTACGACTGAGTAAAAATTTCTCATAAATTGTAATTGACCCATATTACAATTATAAGTAAAATATGGGTAGTCCTTTAAAGGATTGATTCAGAAGATAGAAAGGAGCATAGTTAGTCGTAATGTTGTTAAAGCGCCAGGGCTATTTCTTTGGACGGAGAAGAGAAATAGTTGACGAGGAGGAGGTTTAATCGAGTGTTCGGCGGATGCCTCCCAGTTGTTACACCTCAACTGTAACGTATGAAGTGAAAACATAGAGGCAACTCTATGCACAACCACCTCATACAAGGTGTTACAAAAATACACACGAGAAAGGGGCAAACAATCGCCCCTTATGAAGGAATGCCTTTGTTTGCCTCTTTCGATCAGGAGGTAACACAATATGTGCGGAATTGTTGGATATATCGGAAATCGAGATGCGAAGGAAATATTATTAACAGGCTTAGAAAAGCTAGAATATCGTGGGTATGACTCAGCGGGAATTGCGGTACGTAGTGATGCTGATACAGAATTATTTAAAGTTAAAGGACGTATTGCAAACCTACGTGAAGCAGTTGACGAATCCGTATCAGCTAATATTGGAATTGGTCATACGCGTTGGGCAACTCATGGTGAGCCAAGTGAAACGAACGCTCACCCTCACCAAAGTTCATCAGGCAGGTTCACTTTAGTTCACAATGGTGTCATTGAGAACTATGAAGAGCTTAAAAGTGAATACTTGCAAGATGTTAACTTTGTGAGTGAAACAGATACAGAAGTGATTGTTCAACTAATCGAACGTTTTGCAAAGGAAACAGGAGATTCGCTTGAAGCGTTTCGTCACACAGTGAGTTTATTACATGGTTCTTACGCATTAGCAGTATTAGACCGTAAAGAGACAGACACTGTTTACGTTGCTAAGAATAGAAGTCCACTACTTGTTGGTTTAGGTGAAGAGTTTAACGTTGTTGCAAGTGACGCAATGGCGATGTTACAAGTAACGGATCAGTTCGTTGAGTTAATGGATGAAGAAGTGGTCATCGTTCAGAAAGATCGCGTACAAATTCAAAAGTTAGATGGTACATCAGTTGAGCGTGAGCCATTTGTCGCTGAAATTGACGTGAGTGACATTGAAAAAGGCACGTACCCTCACTTCATGCTTAAAGAAATCGACGAACAGCCTTTTGTGATGCGTAAAATCATCCAAGAATACCAAGATGATCATGACCAAATTAAACTAGATGAAGATATTCGTCAGGCGATGGCAGATTGTGATCGTGTTTATATTATTGCAGCAGGCACGAGCTATCACGCAGGCTTAATTGGTAAAGAATTTTTAGAGAAGATCGCACAAGTTCCAACAGAAGTTCACATCGCAAGTGAATTTTCATACAACATGCCATTACTATCTGAGAAACCACTTTTTGTCTTTATTTCACAAAGTGGTGAAACAGCAGACTTACGTTCAGTATTAGTTGAAATAAATAAACTAGGTCATCCAGCGCTTACGATTACAAACGTACCTGGGTCAACCCTTTCTCGTGAAGCGGATTACACATTAAACTTATTTGCAGGACCAGAGATTGCTGTTGCTTCAACTAAAGCATATACTGCCCAAATGGCTGTATTAGCTATCCTAGCTGTTGATACAGCGCGTGCTAAAGGTTTAACATTAGATTTTGATCCGTTAAAAGAATTAGCGATTGTCGGTAATGCAATGGAAACATTGTGTGACCAGAAAGATCAATTAGAGCAAGTTGCACGTGATTATTTATCAACAACACGCAATTGCTTTTTTATCGGACGTGGATTAGATTACTTTGTCGGGTTAGAAGGTGCACTGAAGCTTAAGGAAATTTCATATATTCAGGCAGAAGGATTTGCTGGCGGAGAATTAAAGCACGGTACGATCGCTTTAATTGAAGACGGCACACCTGTGATTGCACTTGCAACTCAAGATCATGTAAACAGCTCTATTCGTTCAAACGTACAAGAAGTTGTAACACGTGGTGCCAACGCATGTATCATTAGCCCTGAAGAGCTTTATCGAGAAGGCGATGCATTTGTCATTCCAACCGTGCATCCATTACTAACACCGTTAGTTTCAGTGCTACCGTTACAAATTATCTCTTACTATGCAGCACTGCATCGCGACTGCGATGTTGATAAGCCGAGGAATCTGGCTAAAAGTGTGACAGTGGAATAAATGTGGTATAATAAGCTACAGACAGTGTAAGTTTAAAATAAAGTTGCGACGTTTGCAAAAAAGATGCGATGTTTAAAACAAAAGTCACGATGTTTATAAAAAAGTTTCGAAGTTTCACCCCTTTGGATATGATTGTCTAAAGGGGTGTTTTTGTGGCGAAACGAAAAAGAACATCTAAAGTCGATAAGTGGATTAAAGAAGGTAGAGGAACTGGCAGTGGGGCAGATTATCAGCCTTGGCTAAAAGTTCAAGATGTTTCCTCATTAGGTCGGTCAACGAGATTAAAAGGTACAAAAGCCGGTAGACAACATGAGTTTTTATCGGATTTGGAACGAAATTACTTTTATTTGACTGAATTTTCCGATGTTCCGTCTTAACTACGTGTAAAAAAGTTTGGGGAAAGTCCACATACTATTTTCCGGTAGTGTCAAGAAGTTTATGTAAATCTTTTCGGGTACCCCCATATGTTCTTTGGGTATAAGGTTCATACAGGGGCTAGCCCCTGTATGAAAAAATCCCAATAGACTGCGTACCGCGAACTGGGACAAGGCGAACTAGGCAAGTACCTACATCAAACGGCTCTTATCAAAACCTTTAGAGCTCTTGGGCTGAAATCGGTTAGCGCGTATGGGTAACGTCGTAATGCGTAAGGTGAAGAACATCGGAAAGCCGTATGCGGGAAACCGCACGTACGGTTTGATGAGGAGGGACTGAGACCTTATCAGTCCTTTGCTCTACAATTAATGTCTGGCATAATTCAAACCTAGGTTGTATGCTCGGTTCATCCACGCTTCCATATATCCAGGCTGAGGTTTGATCGTTTCGTATAGTAGTTCAAATTTAGAGTTTGGGATTCCGCAATAATCAGCTAAACCGACATTGAAGTAATGTGACATCATTTGATCATAATGTCTTTTCTCGAATCGTTCAATTGGAGCACCTGCTAGGCTAAGCCATAACACTCGTTCGTGATGAAGTTTACCAGGGCCATAAGCAAAACCCCAATTCCAAACACGATCTATATATCCTTTTAGCATAGCAGGCATACTCCACCACCAAAGTGGGAACACAAAAGCCAACGCATCGTGTTCTTGCATTCTTTTCATTTCCCTCTCTACCTCAGAAGAATAATGTTGACGATTAGCTGACCAATCTGGTTCATCTTTTTCCCACAACACTGGATTGAAATCGCTGCGGTACAAATCTAATACTTCTGTTTCGTGTCCTGCCTCTTTAAGCCCTTGTACGAAACAGTCTGCAATCGTAAAAGTTAAGGAGTCCTTCCTTGGGTGTGTGACAACTGTCAGTACTTTCATTAAAAGCAACCCTCTTTCCAATAGTTTTTGTGATTGTTATATGGGAATGATAAATCTATATAATTAAATATCGAAAAATAACGATATAAAAACTTAAGAAAAACTGCCTTAAAGTTTTTCTTTCAAGTATATGGCCGCTTCTTGAATGGTGTTCTCATTTCTTCTATAATAGGTCCACTTCCCGCGGCGTTCAGATTTTAATAGTCCAGCTTTCTGCATCATAGATAAATACTGAGATGTGGTTGATTGGGATAGGTTTGTCTTCTGTTGAATAACTCCTACACAAACACCGCCTTTCTCATCAATATTTCTTGGTGATTTATCAGGGGGATTATCAAAATGTTTTTCAGGTTCTTTCAACCATCTCAGTATTTCTAATCGCATTTCATTGGACAAGGCTTTATAAATATCAATATGTCTCATAAATTAAGTCTAATCGTTTTTTCTCGATATGTCAATATAAAAAACATTTTATTGTTGTTCGTCCGTGATATTGTCATAGTGTAACTCTTCAGTGAAAATGTCATATATGGGACAGGAGAGAATTTCATTGATTAAAGTATTTTCCGGAAATTAAATGGTTTTATCAGAGGTTAAAGAGGGAGTTACTATGAATTTTGGTTTAAAAAATGAAGACTTAAATGAGATAAATAACCTATTAAGTCGATACCCTGAGGTTGAAAAGGTGATCGTTTTCGGCAGTCGAGCAATGGGCAATTATAAAAAAGGTTCAGATGTTGACCTTGCCATTATGGGTAAGGAGATCACTCAAGAGACGCTTAATCAAATTAACTTCTGGTTGAATGAAGAATCATCGATGCCTTATTTTTTTGATGTGATACAATATGAACAGATTTCTAATGACAGTTTAAAGCAACATATTGATGAAAGTGGATTTGTACTACTACCATACTAGGAGGAACACAAATGGAAAACAACCTACAACTTCGCCCATTAGAAAAAGAAGATTTAGATTTCATTTATAAGATGAGAACCAACCCAAATATCATGGACTATTGGTTTGAAGAACCTTATACAACGAAGGAAAAAATGGTTAAAGAATATGAAAACGCGCTAAATAGTGATTCACACAGATCTTTTATTCTTTTTCACTCAAACGAGAGAGTTGGGTATCTCGGTCTTTTTGATATTGACCAGCGTCATCGTAACGCAGAGTTTGCTATTATGTTCGATCCTGATCATCAAGGTAAAGGTTATGCAGCGCCGGCTACAAGGTTGACAGTTGAGTATGGTTTTAATCAGTTAAATTTAAACAAAATCTTCCTATACGTTGTCAAACACAATGAAAAAGCTGTTCACCTTTATCAAAAGGTCGGATTCAAAATTGAAGGCGAACTGAAAGAGCACTTCTTCGTGGATGGAAGTTATCATGATACGCTCATGATGGGATTGCTGCGGGAAGATTATGTGCCCGGAAAATAAGTTGACGGTTTCTGAAACGGTGTAGTCGTTTCAAGTGGAAAGTGATCAAGGTCATAAACAAGAGTAAGCAGATCGCCCCATAGGGAAAGAGGAGCTAAACCAAGAAATTGGTTCATTATAAACGGGATGGTAAATTATATAGAGAAAATCGTAAATTTAATACGATTTTCATTTCATAAAGCCAAAAGCCCAGTTAACCTTTATTGATTATCTGGGCCAAACCACATACTATCTTTATTTACTTCAAACTAATCGTTATCTTTCCGTTCATCCGCTAAGTCATTAATTTTTTTAGCAGCTTGTTCAACCATTTCGTCAACAGACATAACAATGTCTGTATCGTATTTTGGCTCTTTTGAAATATCGAACTGGAGTTCCTCAGCATATGGTGCAGCCCTATTCAACTTTTGAAGAAGAGATACGAAAGAATTGAGTATATTTTTAATTCCAGTAATTATTCATAATGTCACGTGTCCATTGGGGTTGTACTGTTGATTCTGTTGGAAGGAATTATTTCATAACTGGTTTAATATCTAATATCGGTGTCTCGTTAATGCAATTTTATAAAAAAGTTTAATCAAGTTCTAATGTGATCTTCAAAATCGCGCTTCGTTTGATAAAAAAGATAATGCAATATAATCATGACTGAAGTTGATATGATTGATCCCTGACTACTACCGTTTCTGGTTCAAATCGTACGAACATCCAGTCCATATCACCTAACACAGCACTGAAGCGTGGATCCCATCGTTCTTGTTTTCCCATATAACGATTTAATAGACGTTCTACTCGTGCAGCATCTTGTGGCACAAGGGTCGCTTTTCCACGGAAACCAACATGGTGGACCAGTCCTGTTTCAACGTTAAAATCCACTACCCCAATAGCAGATCGGGGGTCACGTTCAATCCGTTTCGGAAAGGAGTCAGTCCTGTAGTTTCCAATAATCCAGATTTTCTCATTTTCCCATAAAAACCATACAGGCGACTCGCGAGGACCATCCTCATGATAGGTAGATAAGTGAGCAAAAAGGGGACGTGAGAGGATTTCTTCAAGAAGACGTCGGTGCGCACTCTCATCAACGCCAAACTGAGCACCAGTATTTTGGACAATTTTCATAAATATAGACCTCCTAAACTGCAGTTTTTCTTCAAGAATATGGCCTGATTGCGGCAGGTTGCTTTCCATAAAAATACCCTTTGGATAGTTTACGTGTTCTTATTCACAAATTACCCAAAAATTTGGGCTACAATTCCGAATAATGTACAGTTCTATCTCCTGCGGTTTTTTTATTAATCTTATTTTAAAAGAACAATCTTTATTATTGTAGCTTTAAAATAAAATTTGATCAAAAATAACTCACAAACCCTTATATTCCCGTAAACATAAGGATCCATTTTGAAAAAAGACTGCAAAATGGATTTCAAATCTTCGTTTGGTTTTTTATAATAAAGTCTGATTATTTCACTTTTCCATCAACAATGGATGAGATTCACCAATCACTTACAGCCTAAATAAACTGACGACTTCGTTTTAAAAATTATGTGTGATTAGAAATCCATGAATACCTGTTCCCACTTAACCCAATAACTCCTTATAACCATTTGAAGTTATAAGGAGACAAACGCTTTCCTTTTTTAAAATTGTATTGTTATTCATAGCTTGATATAAAGCGCCTAATACCAAGGAAGAAGAACGTTCTGCATAAATTCCGATTTTTGATAAGGATTTTGATAGATAGCAGCTTTCTCAGTTGGGATAACATGAACATGACCTTCCGATTCCTTTATAGCCTTAATACTTTGATAAGTCACAGTTGATTAAGTCCGTATAATTGTGTAAAAAAGAATGAGTCATTTCACTCCCTCTTGGATACAATGTTTTTAAGCCAAAAAACAAGAAAAGGGGAATTGAAATGACTCAATTACAGTTTAACCTAGACATGGGCCTTTTAAAAGATTCAGTTGTAAATTCTGATATGGAGGAGGTAATTAAAACAGCTATTGTCTTATTATTAAATGAATATATGGAAAAGGAACGTGATGAATACCTAAAGGTTCCTTCATATGAACGTTTTGATTATAGAAATGGTTATTACGAAAGAAAACTTGTATCAACTTTTACAGATAACTAAGGACTTGACTAGATTCGTTATCTTTAGGCAAGTAATGCATATGGGATGCTTCACATCAAATATGTCAACAAGATTGGCAGTCCTCCTGTGACCATTAGCAAACCAACGATGAGGAGCCACGCTAATGGGCGGGCGAAGTTAATCGTCCAGCCTACACCAAACCTCTTTTCCATAAACAGTGCTGGATCGTGACGATTGACATAAAATATCCCTAGTTTCCAATGACGGTCAAGATCGCGTTCGATTTTGTCCTCACGTCCGTTTTTGTCAGTGATACGGATTCGCGTACCCCCTTGCCCCGTTGAGAATGCTAAGACAATGGCCCCAATTACGATGACGGCTGACAATCCCAGAGTCGCAGTTGTGATAACCCAGTCTGGTAGTGTATAGATGAACGAAAGCTGAATGACAACAAACAGTAGAACCATTACTGTTCCATTTACTATAGTAAAAGCAGACCACCGCCGACGAAAGCGACTGCTTTGTTTCAAAGACTTTTCTGGATTTGAAGGATCCACAGACTGCTTCGCGATGCGGATAACGTAACTCACTCCGATAAAAACGCCAATCATGATTAGCTGCATCATCGGGATGAAGGAAACACTGAGCCATGATTTTTCTGCTGTACGCGTCACCTCACCCTCGAAATTGTACTGTAACGGGATGGTATCTGGAATCTGATCATAAGTCATTACTGTCAGCAAAACTGTCCCCGCCCATATCGCTGCTGAAACCCAAAACCAATGCATAGAATGGGTCAATCCCCTTTGTTGAAATCTTATATCGACAATGGTGCGCTCTACTTTGTCCCTCTCCCAATCTTTGTCTTTTTTCAACTGTTTCATTTCTAAGTGAAATTTCAAATATACGCAAAATGCAAGGATGACTAAAGAGACGACAGCAAGCGGAATCACCCCTCCTGTTATTAAAGGTGTATACTGCCACACGATGATTGAAAGAGCCAAAATGAACAAAGCCGTTCCAAACATCCAACGTAAGTAACGCTTGCGCATCTCTTCCAATTCGGGGTTTTGGTACATTTCTTCCGGAATTGAAACCCCAAAACTTTCTGTTCGCCGTGTTAAATAAGGAATTGAAGCCAACACCAAAAATACGGGTATAAAAATAATTGCTAGTAACGTCCATGATATTGTTGTTCCCACTCGTTTCACTCTCCTTGAATATCATCAAAGTATTGTCGGCACATTTGCATGAGGGTGTGTTTATCCAATCCTCTACACATTGATTCAGCGATGAGCGGACGCATTTCTTGTTCCAATTTGCTCCGAAATGTATCGTCTGCTTCGGGGATGCCTTGTGGGTTGATAACAGCTCCCTTTTGTCGATGGATTTGAATGTATTCATCTTGTTTAAGAAGTCCATATACTTTGTTTACTGTATGCAAGTTGATACCGATATCAGAAGCCAAAGAACGGACAGACGGCAATGTATCACCCGGTTGCACTTGTTTTGTAGCGATCCCTTCGATAATTTGATTCTTTAACTGTTTGTAAATTGGAATGTCAGATTCAAAATCGAGTTCGATCAGCATAAAGTTCCCCCTTCGTGATTCATAGGTAGAAAATGAGTGATGTTAGTTATTATATCTGTTATACTTATAATATAACAGATAGCGTAATGATGTCAATAAAGTTTGTATAGTTGTGCGGAAATGACCACAGAGGCTGCGCTCCATTTCTCAGCCGTGTTTTCAAAAAGAGAAATCTATAAGAAATGTGATTCTATTCCACATGCTATGATAAGGTTGCCAGGGTCAACATGCTTATAGTCGTGGTACGATAGGAATGCTGGTTGAAGTCCGGAGACAGTTTTCGAAATATGGAATATTTCAAAGTCATCGGAGAAAAAATCGAAAAGATTGATGTCTACTTCGGATATGATTTGCGAAATAGGCTCATTTCTTCCACTGAAGGGAGGAATAACGATGGCGGAGAAGATAGAGGATCGGTAGTAAAAAAGAAAAATCATCTATTCGCAGATGGTTTCTCTGGCCAGATTTATTGAAGGTCCCAATGGTGAGATCGACTGGGGAATACCCGATGAAGAATTGTTCAGGTACATTAATGACCAAGAAATCACCTTTGACACTCACCTGTACGGAAGAAAAATGTATGAGAACATGGAGGGATATTGGGCGAATTTAAACGAAAACCCTGCTGCCACGGAACACAAGGTCCAATTTGCCCGCACATGGCGAGAAATATCCAAAATCGTCTTTTCGAAGACGTTGGAAAAGGTGGAGTGGAACGCAAAGTTGGTAAGAGAAAATATCATGGAAGAGATGACACAATTGAAATCTCAATCTGGAAAGAATTTGTCGCTCGGTGGTGCACATCTCGCTTCGACATTTATGAAGCTCGACTTGATCGATGAATATCAGCTTTACGTCCATCCTGTTCTCTTGGGGAGAGGGACACCGTTATGCAGGGCAATAGAAGATATAATCCTTCTCAAATTTGTTGAAGCGAGAACGTTCTCTTCAGGAGTCGTTCACTTCGCTATCAGAAGTCGAAATGATAGAAAAGGGAGGCATGATTACAAAAACGATTTAAAATTATTAATATAAAAGGGATATTATTCAAAAATGAAAATGACAGTTAGCGGGCTTTAATTTATTGTAGTATGCTAATGATGCTCGATAAATGGAAGATAAGAGGAAAGCTAGAGGAGTGTCTTCGATTGAAGAGGAATTATTGGTTTATTAATTTGGGTATTGTTTGGACCGTTATCTTTGCAGGGATGAGCTTCTACTGGGCAATGGGCGGTATGCTTGGTGTTAGATCCTTAGGTGGAGCTGTGTTTGAGATGTCCATAAACCCTGACCCTTCACTCATTATTAGTGTATGGTTAACCGGTTTTGTTAAATTACTTGGCGTCATATTATTGTTGATGCTTCTTGTTCAATGGAGAAAACCTAAAATAACTAGAACGCTTTACTACATCACTAAAATCGTAGGAGTTCTATTATTTGTTTATGGATTATTGAATTTCATAACTATTACAATGAGTGTGTTTAATATTATGAATTTTGACTTAGACTCTTATGCAACTTTTTGGAGGCTAGCTTTTTGGGAACCATTCTGGATGGTAGGTGGGGTGTTTTACTTTTTTGCTGTTAAAATACACCAAGGGATTAGAAAGCCTTCAAAGAATGAGGGTTTCCTTTTATATTGATAGAAAAAGGTAAAGGAGGGGGTGGACAGTATTACAGACGGGATCAGTGTCCCACGGGCCAGATCTCACAGGAAATGACTCTGAAAACCTTTATAAAAGCAATGAGTTGTTAACATAAAAAATAATCAATTTCGTTCTATTTAAATTGTAGCTTATTAAATAATCTTTGAGAAATGAGCACGAGGGTTAGAAATTAACAGTAGATTCATTAGCGACAACACACTGACTGTGAATGTGAACAGAATTAGAAAAAAATGGAAAGTATAGGTCTGAAAGATGCCATTATTACCAAGACAGGCCTCGGTTACATGCTCAAGGAGTGAGATTCATGTATATGAGACAAACGCTGCCATGGATACTTCTTTTTATCGTGTTTAATCTTTCAATTCTTTTAATCGGGATAATAGACACCGACATTCCACACCTCCCCGTGCTATACATCTGTATCATTAATACGGTTATGCTGTCTTTATTCCTGATATGGGATTTTTTCAGAGGCAGAAATTACAGGCTAGAGTTCATGCGTATTAAAAGAATTGAAGAAACAGACAGTCTGCCGGCTCTGTGACTCCTTACCAAAAAAAGCTGAATGCGCATCTGTCTGTGATGAGGAAATATCATAATGCCATACTGGAAAGTGAATCCAAAAAGACCGAAGAGAATCTGGATGAACTGACAAGATGGATACACGATATGAAGATGCCGATGACCACGATGAAATTAATGATAGATGATCTGGATAAAAAGGAAAGGTCAGGGATGGAAAAGGAATGGCTCAGACTGGATGCCACGCTGAATGAAATGCTTTATAAGAAAAGGCTCACGAACATCAGCAACGATTTATATATTGAAAGTGTTGAGATTGAAAATGTCATTTCAAATACTATCAGAAAATTGAGGGAAATCTGTATTGAAAAAGGGATCGGGTTCGATATGGATCTGCATGTCACCCATATAGAGACAGATTTGAAGTGGTTCTCCTTTATGGTGGATCAGATTATCGGCAACAGCGTCAAATACTCTGGGGACAGTGACATTACAATATCCATCTATTTGATGGAAGGGTGACCGGAGCTAGACCGTCCGGGTCGTCACGGGAACAGCACGTGTCCCATAAAGCCAAAAGCCCAGTTAACCTTTATTGATTATCTGGGCCAAACCACATACTATCTTTATTTACTTCAAACTAATCGTTATCTTTCCGTTCATCCGCTAAGTCATTAATTTTTTTAGCAGCTTGTTCAACCATTTCGTCAACAGACATAACAATGTCTGTATCGTATTTTGGCTCTTTTGAAATATCGAACTGGAGTTCCTCAGCATATGGTGCAGCCCTATTCATCATAAAAGCGGAGAAGATTTCACAATATTTTTCGCGTGCTTCCACTGCGTTTAATTTACCGTTAACAAGATCATTCATTAAGTTAAGTGCTAAAGTATTCGCGGCTTCCATATCACAACGGGAGGAAACTTCTCCCCTAGTTCTTTCAACAATAACACTTCCATCAAACTTTGCAATCTCACTAAATTTTTCAGGTGGGACATTATAATTAATGAAGTTCTCAATAACATCTGTGTGAGCCTGCGGAAAATCATGTGGGATTTCATCACGATAAACAATAGTTCGTTTCCAAGGGCCATTATTATACCAAATCAGCCTACTTTGTGTTGATTCATTTGGTGGACCATATTTATCAATTGTAAGGTTAGCAGCTTTTTTAGACATGGCATTCCATTCATTTATAATCGATTTGACTTTTTCAATGTCTTCTAATGTTTCAGTTGTTTTTTCTGCACCACCAAAAGTTTGCACTTTAAGGTCACTTCCCATTGCTACCTCTGCTGTTTTCCATTTTTCTTCTTGTTCCATATAGAACACCTCTTTTCATTTAATTTTTATTATTTTAGTTAAGCTATAAAATATACCGAAATAGTTGTACTATTCTTTTGTGTTGGCTGACTGTATTAACCAGCTGAACTTCCTTTTTAAATTCGGGCTAGTGAGAAAGTCTGCGTCGTGCTTCGAATAACGAATGGTGCAACACGTGGCTGTTATTGGCTAGGTGTAACATAATCTAATATAGAGCAGGGATCATTATTATGAGATCTCGGTTCTTTTTTATGAAGTTCTAATTTTATTTAAAGAATATGGTTGCACAGTTTTATGAGTGTGTATATAATGTGTATATAGTATATATACATTATATTAACGTACTCCATTTAAGAAGAGGGATCAGTATGCAAATCATTATATCTAATAGTTCAAAAGAGCCGATTTATGAACAAATTACGAATCAAATTAAATCGTCTATTTTATCTGGAGACTTAAAGGAGGGGACCCCTTTACCCTCCATACGTCAGCTCGCAAAGGATCTACAAATTAGTGTTATTACGACTAAGCGTGCTTATGAAGAATTGGAGAAGGCTGATTTTATTTATTCTGTTGTAGGAAAGGGGTCTTTTGTTGCAGAGCAAAACTTAGAGGTCATAAGAGAGAAGAAACTAAAAGTCATTGAAGAACAGTTAAGTGCAGTCATAACAAATAGTAAAGAAATCGGACTATCATTCGATGAACTTAGTGAATTGTTAGAGTTTTTATATGAGGAGTGAAACGAATGGAAAATGTAGTTGAATTAAAAAATGTAACGAAGAAGTTTAACGGTTTTTCCGTTAACAATATTGATTTTAAAGTTAAGAAAGGTTTCGTAACCGGGTTCATTGGAGCGAATGGTGCAGGTAAATCGACAACGATCAAAATGATGATGAACTTATTGAAGCCTGACGAAGGAGAAGTTAATCTCTTTGGGCTGGATTATAAGACGCATGAGAAGGAGATTAAGGAGCGTATTGGGTTTGTGTACGATGGGAATGTTTTTTTTGAAGGGTTAAACTTAAAAGATATTAAGCGAATTGTTGCGCCAGCTTATAAGCAATGGGACGATCAACTTTTTAATCATTATATTGAGAAGTTCGATTTACCACTTAATAAGGCGATGAAGAAATTTTCTAAAGGGATGCAAATGAAAGCCTCACTAGCAATTGCCTTATCACATCATGCTGAGCTCATTATTATGGATGAGCCAACTGCAGGCTTAGACCCGATTTTTAGACGTGAGTTACTCGATTTATTACGAGAATTAATGATCGATGGCAGTCGTACTATTTTCTTCTCAACGCATATTACAACAGATTTAGATCGTATCGCTGATTATATTGCGTTTATGCAAGAAGGAGAATTGGTGTTTAATCAATCGACAGAAGAAGTTGCTGAAAATTATGCGATTGTAAAAGGAGATTTGGAACTGTTGGATTCTGACACTGAAAAATCATTTGTGAATATACGCCGTGCATCGACAGGCTTTGAGGCACTAACTGACAATTCGAAAAAGGTGAATGATATTTTTGGAGATTCTGTTTTGATTGAACGAGCAACCCTTGAGGATATTATGTATTACTTAAATGGGGGGATCAACCATGTTTAATTTAATTAGGCGCGATGTGATTTTGCAGAAGAGGATGTTATTACTGCTTATTCCTTTTATTTTGTTTTTTGTGTTAATGGGTTCGCATCCAGCTTTAATTGTTTTAGCAGTTAGTATTTACATTCCGTTTAATGCTTTTTATTATGATGAGAAGGCAGAGACGAATATTTTGTTAAACTCTTTACCCTATACACGTAAGGAGATTATTGCTTCACGTTATCTTGGGGCGATCGTCTATATGTTGTTAGCGGTCGGTTTAACATGCTTGTTCCTTTTAGCTTTCAATAAATCATTTTCATTAACTGAAATTGCGATTGGAAGTGGCTTGTTCTTATTATTTGCTGCCTTGACTTTTCCGATCTTTTATATCTTTAAGCCAGGCCACCTGACGACGATTGTGATCATTATCTTTCTTGCTTTTGCGATTGTAGGTCAGCTGGCGATTCGTTCTATTGATGAGCTTTTACCTGCTGTAACGGACTTTATGCAAAACACTTCAAACACTGTTTTGTATACAGGAGGGGCAGCTATTATTATAACCGCTTATTTATTGTCATGGGTAGCTTCTACAGCCATTTATCTAAGGAAGGATTTCTAAGAAATTGTACAGTGCAAATGAGGAGGGAATAATATGTTTAGAGAAACTGTTCAGAACTTTATCTATCAATTAAGTGAAGTAAATGAATTTCTGCAAGCGATCGGTATTTTTGTGTTATCATTAATTCCGTTTGTAGAGTCTCCAGGTGGTGCAGCAGTCGGTGCACTTATTGGCCTTCCAATCATTCTGGCATTAGTGATTAGTATATTTGGAAACTGGTTGTCAGTGATGATTATTATTGTACCGTTTAACGCTTGGTTGGTTAGGTTTAGGAATAAAAAGTCAAAGGAAAATGGCTTTATTCAAAAAAGAGCAAGTAAAGCCAGAGAGCGGTATGAAAAATATGGGGTCCCAGGCGTTGCCCTTTTCGCTCCATTAGTCGCTTCTGGTCATATTGCTGCGTTTGCCTCTTTAGCTGCTGGGGCAAGTAAAAGAAGTGTTATTTTCTGGCATGTCGTTAGTATTATTATATGGGGAGTTATTGGAGCAGGGTTAGGCATCTATCTTAATAATGATATTATGGGATAACTAATAAAGAGCCCTTTACAAGTGGGAAGATTAATAATAACTGTAATAACTGACACCTTCTAAAAAGAAGAGAGATTAGGAGAGGAAAATAATCCACCGAACTTTTAACTAAAGGGGGTGGGTTATTTTTTTGAGTTCAATGCACAGTCAAATTACAAATATTGTTAATTATAAATCCATCCACAATGCATATTGTCACAACTTATAATCAAACTAAATTTAAAGAAAGGAGTTGAGAAATATGAACCACTTTAAGTTAATACTTACAAAAGCAATCGCGTCATTGATTCTTTTGTATGTAATTTTAGGATTTGGTTATGAGGTGACTTTTGCTAACGTTTTATTAATCACATTGGTATTAGGTGCTATTTCATATATCGTTGGTGATCTATTTATATTACTGCGAACAAATAATACTATTGCCACGATCTCAGATTTCTTCTTATCATTTATTGTGATTTATGCCATGTTAAGTTTTATTATGCCAGGTGGGGCAGTATTCCAAGCATCATTAATTGCTGCAATAGGAGTAACTGTTTTCGAGTTGTTCTTTCATTTGTTTGTTCAGCGAGATCATGAAGATGAAGAGCAAGGGGCTGTTACAGAAAGAAGGAAGCAAAATTATCAATTACAAACGGAGGTATCAGACGAATTGAGACCTGAGCATGAACGTAAAGAGCAACATTCTCAACACCGTAAAACACGAAATGAGATAGCTGATGAGTTAAATCCAGATGACTTTGATGAAAGAAATGGCCGTCCGATAAACGGACCGCGATTAAATGATGATATTACAGATGAGTTAAATCCCGATGATTTTGATGAGAGAAAATAACAGGCCTTATGTATTTTAATGCTCCCTAAAAGCAGACTATGTTTATTAGGGGGTTTTTCTATAGGGTTGAATAAATTTAGTTAAATATATAAAAATAATATTAAGTTAATCTTCATTTACTAATAGAAGTGAGGGGTACGATGAATATTGCACTTGAAGCGTTAATCATGGTTTTAGCAGGGTTACTGTTACTCAGAATTGCTGGTAGAAAGTCAATATCACAAATGACTTTAGCACAAACTGTTGTCATGATCTCTATAGGTTCCATTATAATACAGCCTATAGTTGAAACAAGCTTATGGAAGACAGCTATTGCAGCAGCTATATTTATCTTCACTTTAATAATTCTTGAATATTTACAAGTTAAGTTTAATGTCGTCGAAAATTTTGTAACAGGAAAGTCCAAAATAGTGATCGAAAATGGGTTACCAAATGAAAAGAGGTTAAAGAAGTTACGTTTTACAGTCGATCAGTTAGAGATGCGGTTAAGACAACAAGGGATTAATAGTATAGCTGATGTTAGAATTGCTACTTTAGAGCCAAATGGTCAATTAGGGTATGAGTTAATGCCTGATGCTAAACCTTTAACAGTTAAAGAATTTAAAAATCTAATGAACACATATATGAATGCGCAATTTTCAGTTAATGAACAGCAAAAACATAATATATTTGATGAAGTAGCAAATAATCCTAATGCAAAACAGAATACAAATTCAAGTCATCCGAATAAGCCTGACCATCTAAAATAAGCTTTAAACTTCTTTTACAATTCTATTATACCACATAATTAATGGAAATTTCAGACTACTATTTGATTTATAAACCTTTTAAGATGGGTATAGTCCCATTTTAGGAGGTTTTTAGATGTTAGGGTTAAACAAAGGTGAAGTGAAGCTTGTTCGTTACAACCCAGAATGGCCTGAACTTTTTCAAAAGGAAAAAATGACTTTAGAAGGTTTGATTGAAGCCGAAGTTTTAGGGATTGAGCACATTGGTAGCACGGCTATTGAAGGAATTCAAGCGAAACCGATTATTGACATCTTAATCGGTCTTAAAGAATTAGATGATGTGCAATCACTCGGAGTCAAAAGGATGAGCGAAGCAAATTATTACATGTTACAACAGCAAAATCTAAAGGGGAAGTACGTTTTTGCGAAATTCCCGTATATAAAAGAAGAGAACTACACAAAGACACACTATTTACATGTAGTTCAGTATGAAGGGGATTGGTGGAATGCTCATATCGATTTTCGTGATCGATTAAATGAAACCCCGGAGCTTGCTAAAAAATATGAAAAACTTAAAACAGATCTGGCTGAAGCGTATCCTGAAGATGTCATAACTTATTCAGAAAGTAAGGAGCAATTTATTGAAGATGTGTTAAGCGGCTCAATTTAATAATAGAGATTGGGTCAAAATTAGTAAAAAATCCGAACGATTCATCAGTTCGGATTTTCTGCGCTTTGATATCGTTACACACAAATGCTTGAACACTGATAAAAGAGCCTGAGCGCTGATAAATAAGTTTGAGCGCTGATAAAAGAGCCCGAGCGCTGATAAATAGGTCTGAACGCTGATAAAAGAGCCTGAGCGCTGATAAATAAGTTTGAGCGCTGATAAAAGAGGCCCGAACGCCGATAAATAGGTCTGAACGCTGATAAAACTCCTGAACGCCGAATCAAATTCCCGCCTGACTCCTGTTGTTCCCGGGCAGGTAAAGCTGTTCATTGTAACACAAGTCACTAAACCAGCGTTAGGTTTAAACAACTCTTCCAACCTCCTTATACCCTTTTAAAATTAAATAATAAATGATAAGTCAGAATAAGCATTGTACCAATTAAGGCAAAGACACCTAAAACGGTATAAAGAGCATTAACGCTATAATGATCAATAATTGTACCACCCATTAAGGAGCCAATAATCCCTGAAATACCGAAAAAAACCGTATGAAACATCAGATGGCCAGTACTCTGGACAACTTTAGGAATAAGTCGAGTAATATAATCGAACGCAGCTAAATAAAGTACTGCAAAAGTTAAACCATGCATGAACTGTAAACCAATTACGATCCATGGGTCATGAATTACCCCGTATAAAAACCAGCGAACAGTATAAAGAGCGCCGGCAAAAATGATGAATATAAGTGTATGGTATTTTTTAAACCAGTAAAAAGCGGTTGCGAATATAATGGCTTCACTTATAACGCCAACAAACCAAGAGATGCCAACTAAGCTTTCAGTTCCACCTAATTCAATAATATAAATACCAATAAAACTATCACTTGTACGGTGTGAAATGGTAATGAACATAATGAAGAATAAAAATAGCATTAAAGGTCCATTTTGAAACAGCTTTTTGACACTTTTAAGACTAACAGACTCTTTTGCTGGTTCTGCATCAATCAACTTAAAAGTAACTAATAATGCTAAAGACCCGAACAATAGATATGGCCAAATAATGTATTCAATACCAACTATGGTTGCGTACTGACCAACGATTAAAGATGAAACAGCAAAACCAATGGAACCCCAAGTGCGAATCGTACCAAATGAAATCGATAATTGATCTGCACGTCGCTGCGCTAAACTATCCCCAAAAGCCCCGATTGGCGCAGAAAAGAAATACAATAAGAACGCAAAAGTAAGGAGAAATGAGAGACTATAAACATTAAAGAAGACGATACTAACAAGCAGTAGCGCCATTAATAGAAAAACGAGAATTCGTTTAACTGTTTTATATTTATCACTCATATAGCCCCAAAACGGCTCAGAAATAAGTGCCGCTAAGGGGCCGATTGCAAGTACCCAACCGATCTCGGTTCCAGATAATCCAAGGTCAGCTAAATAAATCGGTATATAGCTAAGGATAATGGTATTAGTCGCGAAAAAGGCGAATAAAAAAGTTTTGAGTGGTGTAATTGATTCATTCTGTGACATAAAGGCTCTCCAATATAATATATTCAGTAAGCATAACGTCATTAATTGTGAGACACTATGTCATCATACCATTTATATCCTAAATTATATAGATTGAATTGCCTCTTCTATGGATGTATTCCCTTTAACTACCTGAAATTCTTTAGAAATTGTACTGTCATTTTCTAAACTAGCCACAATCACCCTCGCTACGTCTTCACGAGGCACTTCATCTGGTTCACCTGTTTCACTAAGGCTAACTTGAGCTGTCCCTTCATCATTCGTCAGTAAACCAGGGTGTACAATTGTATAGTCTAGATCTGTAGCTTTTAACCATTCATCAGCGTAATGTTTTGCAGCAACATATGGGGCGAACGACTCTGGAGCCTCTTGAATTGCTTTGCGTGTCGTATCAAATGAACTAACCATCACATAACGCTTTACACCAGCAATTTTACAAGCTTCAATCGTTTTAACCGCACCGTCTAAGTCGATCATAATTGTTTTGTCTTTACCCGTATGAGGACCTGATCCTGCTGTGAAGACAATTGCATCGACTCCTTCAGCTGCTTTTGCGATTTCTTCAATGTCACCTTCTAAGTCAACTACAGATACTTCTGCCCCTAAGTCTTCAAAGTAAGAAGCCTGCTCTTGTTTACGAATCATTACCCTTGCTTCTAACTCGTCACTTTCTTGTATAAACGAAACTAAGTGTTTACCAATTTGACCATTTGCACCTATAACTAACACTTTCATCGTCTCAATCCTTTCTAAATAATGTTTTTTAGCAGGTAGGGAATACCCTACATCAGTTTCTTCAATCGTATATTGAAAGGTAAGGTCATGTCTAGAAAGTAGCTTGAAAGTAAAAGAGATGCCTCAATTGAGCATCTCTTTAGGTAGCATTATTTAATGTTCGTTTTTCTTCTTAGCTAATGTTTCTTTATTGATCGTTCCGGGTGGTTCTTCTAGCCAATTGTTGTCGATCATAATTTGTGCTCCATCTAAAGCATACCTTGCAACTTCAGCAGAGAATCTCTCATAATTTAAAGCTAAATCCGATCGTTGACTGGCCCCTGCTGCTGCTGCATAGTTCCCAATTCCAGCACTGCTCATTAAGGACATATGAAATAAGGCTAATTTATCTGAAAATGGGGGTGTTGTTGAATCAGTAACACCTAAATCAGGTGAATTGGCTGGTGTTATACTTTCATTGAGTAAGGCTTTTGTAAATAATTCAATATGTTTCTGAGATATTTCTTTCCCCCTTAGCACCCATTTTTGTACCTTTTCCCTTGGTGATGTCTGAGCGAGGCTTGTAGCTAGCTTACTACCAATTGTATTGGTTTGGATGTTTAAAAATAAGTGAGATATTTCAACAGTGTTAAGAGGCCTTTTTTCACTAAATGGATTGAGGCCGCTTAAGTATGATTTGTGATCAACAAAGTCAGTTGATTTAGGGTAATTGATATATGGCGCTCTTGTCAAAATCCCTTTCTCTAACATCGTTTGTGTACTTCGATCGTACAAAATTGATGCTTCTTTAAGACCGTTAATAAAATAGTTGCGAATATCTTCACGAGCACTCATAGAAACGAACCCACTATATGAGACCATGCCTACTCTAGCCATTTGATTAACATAACTTAACATAAAGGAATCCGTGTAAAGGCGTGGTGCATTTAAATTAACGTCATCTTCAATCTTAAATCCTGTAGGTAAAGGTAGGCCTTCTTTGTTAAATAAATCCGATAAATTTTTTAGGTGTTGTTCAGCTATATCGTGTGAATATTGGACTGAACTTCTCATGTCTTCGTCTTCTATGTGCTGTAGGAAATGTTTTAAGACACATACAGTCAAACTGTCATTCATGTAACCAGTCCACACACCGGTTAGTTCAGATGATGTTAGGTTAGGTTGATGCTCATCCATTTGTTATTTCCTCCAAAAGTTTTATTTCTCTTTATTATGAACAGTTTTTAGGGATTTATGACTAAGGGAAGTCTTAATGGTTTAAGAATAATGTTTTGACAACCGTTTCATTCTGGCATATGATATTTAAAGTGGTGAATTCTTATAAGATTACTGTGGATTTATGGGGAGGGGAAATAAATGAAAGCTATGTTCAAAGCTTATTGGAACGCTTCACTGATTATGAAGATTACCATTGGGCTTTTGTTAGGTATATTAGTCGGATTAGTGTTTGGGGAAAGTGTGATTCCTTATTTAGAGCCATTTGGGGACCTTCTAATGAGGCTACTTATGTTTTTAATCTTACCGCTTATTTTATTTACATTAATTGTAGGTGTAAATCAGGCGCATATAAGAGATATTGGTCGTATGGGAGGTAAGGTGTTTACTTATTATGCTGCGACATCAGCAGTTGCAATTATTGTTGGTTTAAGTGTTGCGACTATTATTTCACCAGGTCAAGGTATGGTACTTGATGTTGATGAAGCCTATGACACACCAGAACACCCAGGTGTTGCGAGTGTTCTTTTAAATATCGTCCCTGAAAATATTGTAACGGCATTTAGTGAACTGAATTTATTAGGAATTATTTTTACGGCTTTAGTTTTCGGGTTAGCTATTTCATATTTAAGGTCGACTGATGGGTTTAAAGAGTCAGGTGAAATGTTATTTAAAGTCATTGAAACGTTAAATGAAGCGGCTTTTAAAATTATGCATGTCATCTTACAATACGTTCCAATTGGTGTATTTGCGATTATCGCGACAACAGTTGCAAGTCACGGGTTAGATACGATTATGTCATTAGGGGAATTTGTACTCGTGCTATATATTGCATTATTAGTTCAATTAACCTTGTATTTAATCTTATTAAAAACAACGGGAACATCACCATTACAGTTTTTGAAAGCAGCAAGAACACCGATGATCACAGCCTTTGTCACACAAAGTAGTGCTGGAACATTACCGCTTACTATGGATGCAGCTCATAAATTGCAACTTAATAAAACGTTATATAGTTTTAGCTTACCATTTGGTGCGACGATTAATATGGATGGTGCGGCAATTCGAATTGCGGTTTCGGCAGTGTTTGCTGCGATGGTAATCGGTCAACCATTGTCGTTTGCTGAAATGTTAACGGTTGTTATTGTTGGGACATTAGCCTCTATAGGTACGGCTGGAGTTCCAGGAGCGGGGATTGTGATGATTGCTACAGTATTTGTTCAACTTGGCTTACCAATGGAAGCAGTAGCCTTATTAGTAGCTGTTGATGCACTTGTTGGTATGGGTTGTACTGCATTGAATGTAACAGGTGATCTAACAGGTTCAAAAGTTATTAACAAATCAGAAGAAAAACAAATGAAAGCATAAAGATCAAGCCTTTTAAGGTGTTCGACATCTTAAGAGGCTTTTATAATGGTGTGAAATACAAGCACTCTAATATAATTTAACTCCAACGTTCACCGAGAGTGAGCCCGAAAAGCAACAACAAGCTTGAACATTTTTTGAAGCGTTTTAACTTCTATGAAATAATATAGAGTATATTAGTCGTGGAGGTCTTGTGAGTGTGGTTTAAAGGTCTGTTAAACAAGTTAACTAAAATGCAGTTAATGACAGTCATAATTGTCATTATATGTTTTGTCGGTTCTTTCTTATTTGTGGATAACAACCATGAATTCTATAACCGTACAATTGCAGAAGTCAATGAGGCTGAGTTAATTGATTCAGATGAAATCGTTGACTTTCATGGAAATGAGGATCACATTTTTGTACAGAAATTAATAGCTAAGATTCAAAATGGTGAAGAGAAAGGTGAAGTCGTACACCTTAATAATGAATACTCAACCTCAAGAGCGTTTGACAATGAATATAGTGTTGGGGACGAGTTGTTTGTATCAATTGAAGACCGTATAGATGAGAGTAATGAATTATCTGGTTCGATATTAGATGTGAAGCGCGATCAATACATATTACTTATAGCTTGGGCTTTTATTTTAATTTTATTTTTTGTCGGTCATAAACAAGGCTTTTACTCTGCTATGAGCTTAGTAATCAACGCTGTCATTATTGGTTTAGCACTTGATTTTTACATTCAAACGACGAATATAAGTTTGTTGTTAATTAGTGGTGTGAGTATTATTTTGTTTACGGTGATATCACTGTTTTTAGTCAATGGAAATAACGAGAAGACATACGCTGCTATTGCTTCAACGCTACTTGGAACACTTATTTTGTTCATTGTGACGTCCCTTATCATGTGGGGCACTGCTGGAGAAGGTTTACGTTATGAAGAGATGCAATTTGTCACTCGTGCACCTGAAATGGTATTTATGGCAGGTGTGTTAATTGGTGCCTTAGGCGCGATTATGGACGTTGCGATTACGATGTCTTCTTCTTTATTTAACCTATATGAAAAGAATCACAATATATCAGTAAAAGCGTTGAAAGAATCAGGTATGGATATTGGTAGGGACATTATGGGGACCATGACGAACATTTTGTTTTTTGTTTATATTAGTGGCACAATTCCTATGATTATTTTATATTTAAAAAATTCAGCGGCACTAGGTTTTACACTTAATATAAATTTATCACTAGAATTAGCACGAGCACTTGCTGGTGGAATTGGGATTGTCATTACGATTCCAATCGGTGTTTATATGACGATCTTCTTTATTAACCGAAAGAGGGCAAAGGTATGAATATATTAGTTTGGCTGTCGATGATCCTTCTGGTCTTAATGGTTGCTATTGGTGGACAAAAAGGTGCTCGATCTTTCATCGCTTTATTTTTTAATTTTGTTATCCTCATAGTGACGATCATGTTTATGGTTGACCCCAATGTTAATCCGATTATTTTAACGCTTATCGCGACAACTATTTTGAGTTGTATCAATTTATTCTATATTAATGATATTAATATTAAGACGAAGACAGCATTCATTTCAACGATGTCTACGATTGTGTTATTGCTCATGTTCATTATTTTGATAACAGAAAGTGCAATGATTCAAGGGTTTAGTGAGGAGGAAATTGAAGAAATTAAAGGATTTTCAGTTTACCTCGGTGTCGACTTTGTTAAAGTTGCTGCTTCGGTTATTATTATGAGCACTATTGGCGCGATTACAGATACATCCATATCAATCTCATCACCTATGCGTGAAATTTACCGTCATAACCCGAATATTAGTCGAAGAGAGCTTTATCTATCTGGCATTAGTATTGGAAAAGATATATTAGGTACGAGTGCTAATACGTTATTCTTTGCATTTTTTGGTGGATACATGGCTTTACTCATTTGGTTTATTGACCTTGATTATACTTTCGGGGAAATAATTAACTCTAAAATATTTTCAGCAGAAATGATAACTATCTTATCAGCCGGAATTGGCGTTGCCTTAATCATTCCCATTACATCATGGGTGACGGCGTTAGTATTAATGAAAGCAGGGGCGAAAGAGGAAGAAGAATAACGAATGCGAAGAGTTAACTCTTCGCATTTCTTATGCACTTCTTCAAGTCATTAATGGCTTGTGTGTGCATTCCTTCATGGAAGATTGTGCGGATTAATACTTGTTCAATTGTAAACATCCCCATTTCAGTCGGGGGAAATTCTTCATCGAGTCGCTTGCTATATAATTCTTTAATTTTGTCAGGCTGTTCACTTAACAGTTGTTTTAACTCTTCAAATGATGGGGTTTGCTCATCGAAGTTTGATGGGTTAGTCCCAAAGCCAAACCATTTATGAAATGAGTCAGGGTATAAGTCATCTTTCGTTAACACTTTTATCCACATGTATTGATCCATATAGACATGACCTAAGTGCCATTGAATGTTGTTGTTGAAGTTAGTAGGAATAACCTCTGCTTCCTCATTATTTATGTCACTTACATCATGTAAAAGCTCTTCTCGGTAAGTTTGTAGTTGATTAAATAAGATTTCATGCCTTTTTTCCATTGTTTGACCCCTCCTAATATGAATAAAGATTTCAACATAAAAGGTAAAAACCCTTCAATTTCAAGGCTGATTTGTATTTAGTGAAAAATAAAGGCTCTACAATATTTGTTGGGGTAGAGACACAATTCAGAGTGAGGTTTTGGATGGCGGCCGTTGGCGTC
>NZ_BAAACZ010000016.1:0-65461 GCF_039521975.1 Alkalibacillus silvisoli
GTAATTTTCTATTACTTTGGGTCAGTTTTCAATTGCGATTCTGGGTCAGTTTTAGATTACTATAAACAATAGGGAGATTCGATAAGAAAAGTCAAAAATAATGTAATAAAGAAAGCAATTAATCCAAATGTAATTGGATATTTATGGTTTTTTCTTTTCATATAAAACCCTCCTGAATTATTGGACCTCATTAAGTGATGATAAAAAAACTGTACAATTGAGAGGTTACAAAGTTTATAATGACCCATACCCAGCGTTTCCTCCCCGAACCGAATGCTGCGGCTATTATTCCTAAAATGGGCATAAATCCTATTAAACCAATCCATGTGCTAACTTCGAATCCAAAGTGTTCCATAGCGAGAAGAACGCCTAATGCAACTCCAAAAGTTGCTAATATAGACTGAGCAATAATAATTGGGACTTTTCGATCCTTTTGATGAGTCCACACTTTAGCAGTTTGAATATAATAATTTTCTTCATTCCTGAGCAAAAATAAATGCATTAACTAAGCGTAGCTGCTCTTTTCGTTTTGGAAGAGAGCCAGCTAATAAACCAGATTCATCTAATATCCCATGCTCCTGTAATTGTTTTTCAAAATCTCTCATTGTTGATTCGATTTCTATTCGGTTTTTATCTTTGTTAATTTTTTTCAGCAACTGATTAGTAGTCATTTTCAAGTACTTTAGTGTTAGATCATTGAAAAATTTTCGCATGCACTATCCCCTCCCAAGCCAATTTTACCATAATACAATAGTTAAATTTGCGTGATTCAAGACCCTAGAAAGTATCAAAACTTAGGTTCTTGAATTATCTGCAATTACTGCATAGTTAGAACTTTAATCATCTAATGTGAAAAGAATTTGAGTTAAAACTTATTTGGAGATTAAGATATTGGATTGGTTAATAATTATTTCAATTATACTGATTAGCGATAATTCTAATTCTTCATAATTTTTAAACGATAATGACTAAAAAATACCCTGAATATGTTATTATTATGGAAAAGATATGAAAGAAAAGCCCCGTTTTGATAAGATTCTATGATAAGGAGAGAGTATACTCATGCATTTACAAGATGTATTACCGTTAATGTCGAAGATGTATTTGTCAAGGACAGTGGATAGCTTCTTAAAAGATGTGAAGTTGAACAATGAAGAGGAAATGCGGGAGATTATAATTAAAAATATTGATGAGTTTAAGAATGCTGAAAGAGTCAAACTAAACTTGGACTTTAGGGAAGCGAATCGTGATATTACATTAATGAATCGATTTATTTTGAAAAGTTTACTTGGAAGCGAAGGTTACATTCTTTCAGAAAAAGAGATGCATGAGAATGTCTTGGAAATTGAAAGGCAGATTCTAGAGGATAGTCAGGATGATTATTTTGTTGAAAATAAGATTGATGAGACGGCTTTCCGAGTATATAGTGCAGTCTTAGATACGGCTTGGAGTAAAGGGGAAGCCTTAACATCCGATGAAATAAATATTTTATATGCGCTTCGTGAGGTCCTTGGGCTGACAATAAGAGAGCATTACATTATGGAAAGTAGAATCGGTAGATTTCCTCAGAAGGGTAATAAACTACATAACTCAAAACATGTGGATCAATCTCTTAAGGATCTTCAACTTAGAGGGATATTATTGCGGTTCAAAACGGATGATGTTTATTACGTCATACCTCATGATATTGTTAGAGAAGTAAGGTATGAGATGGGAGAAGAGCTTCGTACGGCAACTTATATTGAGTTATTGAACTCATTAAACCTAAAGCAGATAAAGACTATATTATCTACAATCAATATAAATATGAGTGGTAACAAAGATGAGTTAGTAGATAAGATCGTGAAATATAATATATTACCTTCAAAAGCACTCTCTCATTTAAATACTTCAGATTTAACGCAGTTGCTACGTTCCCTAGATGGATCTAATGTGAGCGGAACAAAGGAAACTAAGATACAGAATATTATAGATTATTATGAAAACGTGACGACAACTGTAGACTCAGACCCTACAGATGAACGTTCTATTTATTATGATTATTTTGAAGAGCTAGCTTCGCGTAACTATAAAGCTTTACGGGCTAATAAAGTAATCGAGAAGGATAACCAGGTTGAGAAATACTTTGAGGAAGCTACGCGATACCTTTTTGAGAAGAAACTTAAGCTGCAATTGGAGAACATGAAAGGGAGTAAGAACCCTGACGGTAAAATTAAGCTTAGTTCTAAGGTTAGTTTATTATGGGACAACAAAAGTGTAGAAAAGCCTTACACCTTCCCAGAAGAACACCTTGACCAGTTTTTAGGGTATATTAGATCAGAACCTACACGAGTTTCGATATTCTTGATAGTTACCAGTGACTTTACTCAAGAAGCAGTTTATCAAGCGCAAAAACTTAAAGCATTCTCAGAAGATGATACGGATGTTGCTATAATCACAGCCGAAAACTTAAAATATGTAAGTGAAGTGTGGGAAGAGTATTCGGGTAAAAAGGAACCAGAATTTAGCCATCAAGTACTGAACTTAACAGGAGGGTTTAATAGAAGTTTACTTACTAGTCGAATGGAGTGGGCTTTAAAGTAATGCTCAAGAACTTCTAAATTAACAACTTTTGTTCTATTTATAATTACTCAATCAATTTTATTCTCCTCTCCAGGACACACTCATCTTGAAGAGGAGCTTTTTCTGTCTTATTGAGTAGTCAATGTGCTCTAGTATAATTCAAATCAACCTAACCCTGCTGTTCATATAATGTTATTCCCTCTCTTTTTTGACAATCCCAATAACTATACAATGATTAACAAGGAATTTCCTAAACTTTTCGATTAGATTGATAAAAAATACCACCTATCTTAATTTGATAGGTGGTATTTTTTATGGAGATTAATCATAGTGTGTCAGTTTAAAATGATCATTACATTCTTATAGAAATATAAATAGGTGTTCTTTACCAGAGTTAAAAGTGTTCATTTCTATTGAGCAAAAACTGTCCATTTTAGTTTAGCAGTATACTTTTTGCTATCAACGCTACCCCTAGACTACCTAATTTGTCACGGCAACCGAACAACTCGGGCCCAAAAACAGCTACAAGCGTTCACTGTAAAGTGACAGCACACCAAAAACAGATCTCCAAAGAATTAAGCCTTAATATAGCTTATTAGATATTGTTTGTGCAATTTGTTCTTTCGTTTGTTTGGCTTTTTCATAATGTGTCATCGTGATCCCTGTACATAAAAGGTCAATTACAAAGAGCTGTGAAATTTTCGATACGAGTGAGCCGCTGTCTAGTGGATTTTCCTTTGCTGATGTCAATAAGGCAATATCGGCATATTTCGTTAAAGGAGACTCCATATAGTTTGTGATGGCGATTACTGAAGCCCCGTTGTTCTTTCCGGTTTTAACAGCATCAACGACATCTTTCGTGCTGCCTGTCAGACTAATTGCGATGATGACGGTTTCACTGTCTACAGAATTTGAACGGATCACTTGGTTGTGGGAATCTGTGATGGCTTCAATGTTCATTCCGATCCGCATTAATCTGTTCTGCATGTCTAGCCCGGCAATTCCTGATGAGGAAACGCCGTAAACGACGACCGTATTTGACTCTATGATTTTTTCGATTGCTCTTTGTAATTGATGATCGTCTACCAATTTAGACGTGTCATCAACTGCACTGATCATACTGCTTCTCACTTTATCAATATAAGTGCCATCATGACCGTTTTTCTCACGAATTGAAAGTTCTCTAGCTAAGGCCAGCTTGAACTCTTGATAGCCTTTATAGCCTAGCTTTCGGCAAAAGCGTAGCACAGTAGCTTCCCCGACTTGGCAGGCTATCGCTATTTCAGTTAGTGACTGATAGACGATTTGCTCGAAGTTATCAGTAATGTATTGGTACAGCTTTTGTTCAGATTTAGTGAAATTATTTTTATGTTGTTCCATTAAGATTGTTACATTTACAGTTTTGTTGTCAAATTGGTTTGTCATATTGATTCTCCTTTACATCGATTCTTTTCTTTCCTAATTCATCTTGTCGATAAAAGTAGTCTATTAGCTATCATTGGAGATAAACTCCATTTTTGATAATATTATTGACATAATATTATCATATTGATATCATACACCTAATATATCAATAATGAAAGCGCATTCTTAAATGCCATTAGATGGAGGTTATATAATGAATGGTATCATGACAGCCTTATTGACGCCATTTCACGATGATGGAACCCTTAATGAAAAAGGGTTACGGGAGGTGGTTCGCCACAATATTGATGAAATGCAAGTGAATGGGTTATATGTAGGTGGTTCTACAGGAGAAAGCTTCCTAATGGATGAGGGTAATCGAAAAGACTTACTAGAGATTGTTAAAGATGAAGCAGGGAATGATGTAACCTTAATTGCTCAGATTGGTTCATTAAATATAGAAGAAGCAGTTAGGTTAGGGAATAAGGCCAAAGAACTTGGTTATGATGCGCTATCAGCGATCACTCCGTATTATTATAAGTTTAGTTTCCAAGAGATTAAAGCTTACTATCAGCGAATTACAGAAGAAACTGAACATCCGATGATCGTTTATTCGATTCCAGCTCTTACTGGAACTCAAATCACAATTAAAGACTACGGCGAGTTATTATCGCTTCCCAATGTCATCGGTGTAAAGTATTCGGATACCAATCTCTCCAAGTTGGCTAAGTTAAAGGAATTGTATCCAGATAAAGTGTTTTTCGGTGGGGCAGATGATATGTTACTGCAATTGATCGTGTCTGGAGCGGATGGAGCAATTGGCAGTACTTACAGCATCATCGGTAAAGAAGCGAATGAATTATTTGAATCTTTACAAAAATCTGACCTGGAAAATGCACGCAACTTACAGAAACAGATGAATAAAGTCATTTCAATTTTGGAAGAAGTCGGTGTTTATCAATCTACCAAACATGTATTAAAGCAATTAGGAGTTGATGCCGGCTATATGAAATTCCCTTTCAGAGAAATTACAGAAGACGAGAAGAAACAAGTAGATAAAATTGTCGGTATTCTAACATTAAATAAATAAACATCTTATATTGGGAGTTTAGTAGATGAGTAAAAAATTAATTGTATCTTGTCAAGCTTTAGAAGATGAACCGCTTCACAGTTCATTCATTATGTCCAAAATGGCACTAGCTGCATATCAAGGTGGGGCAAGTGGTATACGCGCCAATACTGTCGCTGATATCCAAGCCATAAAAAAAGAAGTCAACTTGCCTATCATTGGGATCATTAAACAAGATTATAACGATAGTGAGGTTCGAATCACTCCAACAGTCAAGGAAGTACAGGATTTGTTTGAAGAGGGTGTCGATATAATCGCTTTTGATGCAACAGCAAGAGCTCGGCCGAACAATGTAACGTTTGAATCTTTTTTTAATGAGGTGAAAACACGGTTTCCGGAGCAAAAGTTCATGGCTGATGTGTCAACTGTAGAAGAAGCGGTCCACGCAGAGAAATGCGGTGTGGATATAGTTGCCACCACGCTTGTGGGCTATACAGCTGATACAGAAGGTGAGGAGCCTCTTAAGACTTTACAAGGGGTTCTCCAAACTACCAATCTACCAGTGATTGCTGAGGGGAATATGGATACACCTGAAAAGGCAAAGCGTGCCCTTGAACTTGGTGCCACCGCTGTTGTGGTAGGAGGTGCTATTACAAGACCACAGAATATAACTAAGAAGTTTTCTGTGACAATGAGTGAAGTGGATCTAAATAAGGAGGAGAATTAAAAATGAGGAAAAAGCTGTTTTTTGTGTTGATTTTAGGGTTACTATTAATTATTGCAGCATGTGGGGACAGTGAAGAAGATAGTGCATCAGGTAGTGACAATGGTGAGGATGTTGAAGAAACAGGTGAGGAATCAAGTGAGGATGAAGATTTAGGCGAACCGGTAGAATTACAATTTGGTATGCAGCCAAATACACAGTCCAATGAATATGCAGCAGCTGAATACCTTGCTGAGTATGTAGAAGAAGAGAGTGACGGGCAACTGACAATCACTATTTATCCGGATGCTCAACTAGGAAACGACCTTTCTATGCTTGGACAGTTGGAAGATGGTTCACTCGACATTACTTTATCAGAAATGGGTCGTTTTGGTGAATGGCTTCCACGTGCAGAATTGTTAGCGGTTCCATATGTGATTGAAGATTTCGATCATATCCAGCGTGTTGTATATGAAACAGAATTTGGTGAGGAATTGCGAAATGAATTGCTTGAAGAGCAAGGCCTGCGTGTTGTAGACAGCGCCTATAACGGGACACGTGTTACATCTTCAAGTCATGAAATAAACGAACTAGCAGATATGGAAGGTATGAGCCTTCGTGTACCAGAAGCACAAACATTGCTTGACTATGCTGAGTATGTAGGAGCAAATGCAACACCTATGGACTTTGGTGAGGTATACCTTGCTCTACAAACTGGTCAAGTAGATGGTCAAGAGAATCCGCTATCTGCAGTTCAGGCACAAAGTTTCTACGAAGTACAAGATTACATCGCTTTAACTAATCATGTTGTGAATGATAATACCTATGTGGTCAGTGAACAAACATGGCAAGATCTACCGGAAGATTTACAACAAATTTTAGAAGAAGGTATTGATGCAGCTACAGATCATCACACAGGATTGTTCGAACAAGAGGAAGAAGAGCTAATTGAGTTCTTTGAGGGTGAAGGTGTAACTATTACTGAGCCTGACCTAGATGAATTCAGAGAAGCATTATCAGAAGCTTACCCTGATTATTATGAAAAAATCGGTGAAGGTGCAGAGGAATATATGGAACTTATTCAAGACGCAAGAGAATAAAACAACCGTGAAGGTGATTATTCATGTTAAAGAAAATTTATGACAACTTTGAAGAAATTATAGGCACCGCTTTGTTTGTAGTCATGCTAGTTGTTTTAGTTGTCCAAACTCTGACACGCCAAGGGATCGGTGTACCCTTGGTGTGGACAGAGGAGTTAAGTAAAATACTATTCATTTACGCGGGTTATTTGGGAATCGTAGCTTGTATTAAAGATAACAGTCACGTTTCAATTGATGTTTTTATTAACAAACTCCCAGAAAAAGCTCAAAAATGGGTCTATGCATTTAATCAATTATTAATCCTATCAGCATTAATTGTGGTGTTTTATATCAGTCTAACCATTGTAGAAAGACAAGAGCATTTAACAATTGTCACGTTACAAATATCGTATGTTTATATGTATGCAGCTCTACCAATCCTCACGTTGCTTATGATTTATCGCCAAGTTGAACGTTTGATTAAAGAATGGCGCAAAAGTAAAGCGGCGGAGGTGGAGTAAATGGAGATAGCACTTATATTCATTATATGGATCATATTACTCTTTATCGGTATTCCAGTCGGATTCACGTTAATTATTGCTGCTCTTGCCTATTTTATAATCGGCGATTGGAACCTTGTTTACTCTTCAGGGGCGCAGTTAATTGATGGAATCAATAACTTTACATTATTAGCAATTCCATTCTTTATTTTAACGGGGACATTAATGAACGCTTCTGGGATTACAGATCATATTTTCAATTTTGCTATGTCTTTAGTGGGGCACGTGCCTGGTGGGGTAGGTCATGTGAACATCACAGCCAGTTTAATGTTCTCTGGCATGTCCGGTTCATCACTAGCAGATGCTGGTGGACTTGGCCAACTAGAAATTAGAACGATGCGAAAAGCAGGCTATCATGATGACTTTAATGGTGGTTTAACGGCTGCAACAGCGATTTTAAGTGGGATTATTCCACCGAGCTTGAATATGATTATCTATGCCGCTATTGCCAATGTGTCAGTTGCTTCGATGTTTATTGCAGGATTAGTTCCTGGCGTTATGATTGCCATTTCATTATTTGTGACAACATATTTGATGGCGAAAAAACGGGGTTATCAAGTCCTTGACCGTGCCAATCTAAAAGTTATTTGGGAGAATTTCTTGAAAGCTTTTTGGGCATTATTGACACCAATTATTATTATTGCCGGAATCTTCTCAGGATATTTTACCCCAACTGAAGCGGCTGTTGTGAGTACGGTTTATGCTTTAATTCTCGGGTTCTTTGTCTATAAAGAACTGACGTGGAAAAAAGTATATCACAATTTCGTGGAATCTATGAAAATGACTGGTGTTGTTGTTCTTATGCTAGCAGCGATTGAGTTTTTTGGTCAATTCGTGGCTCGAGAGCAAGTGGCCATCAAAGTAGCTGATGGGTTTCTAGGAATCACAGAGAACCCAATTCTTCTACTTATGTTAATTAGCATACTATTGATCGCTCTAGGGACATTTATTGAGGCACTCGCCTTACTTGTACTTGTCGTTCCGGTACTAATTCCAATGGTAACAAGTGTAGGGATTGACCCAGTCTTTTTCGGTGCATTTGTGATCTTAAACTTAATGATCGGTATTTTAACACCACCGATGGGAATGGCCTTGTTTGTCGTATCACGGGTTGGTAACATTCCAGTGGGCACTATGTATCGAGGTGTTGTTCCATTTCTAATTCCAATTGTAGTTGTTATGCTTTTACTCATATTCTTCCCAGAAATATCAACTTTCCTTGTTGATATATTGAATTAACAAATAACAGGTGAATGGAGGGACCCAAGTGATAGCAGGTGCTTTTGATATCGGCGGAACGAGCATTAAATATGGTGTGTTAAATGAACAAGGGGATATTTTATATCAATCCAAGATCTCTACAAAAGCTGACCAAGGTGGCCAAGTCGTGATCGAGCAAGTCATAGAACTTGTGAAGGCTTTGCAGAAGGAATATGAGCTTGACGGAATTGCAATTAGTACAGCCGGGCAAATTAATAAAGAGGAGGGGAGTGTCATTCATGCGACAGATTCCCTCCCTGGTTATACTGGACTAAATATAAAAGAAGAACTTGAAATAGCGTTTTATTTACCTGTTTTGGTGGATAATGATGTTAATTGTGCGGCAGTCGGAGAATATTGGAGGGGGGCAGCAAAGAATGTCGATCATTTTCTTTGTATGACACTTGGGACTGGAATAGGTGGTGCGATCATTATGAATGGACAAGTTTATCATGGTCATGCCTATTCAGCCGGAGAATTCGGTCATATGACACTTTACCCAGGTGGGGAGCCTTGTCTTTGTGGTGATGAAGGTTGCTATGAACAATATGCTTCTAGTAGAGCTTTGGAACAACGGGCAGTTAAAGAGTTAAAACAAGACATCTCACTACCAGAACTTTTTATCAAAGCCCACAATAAAGAAGCGGCACCGGAAGCCGTCATTGAAAGGTGGGTTCTGGATGTAGCCTTAGGAATTAAGTCGCTTGTCCACATCTTTAATCCGCCTTTGATCGTAATTGGTGGTGGTATCTCTGAACAAGGTGATGATCTACTCGATAAGTTGAAAGGAAGTGTTGATGCTCGAATCATGACCTCATTTAAGCGTAACTTGGAAGTGAAATTCGCCCAAAACGGCAACGACGCGAATTTGCAGGGTGCGGTTTATCAGCTGAAGTCATTAGTTTGGGAGCAAAATAACTAAAAGCTTGTATGATCAAAAATCACTGCTAACGTTTGTTGGGGTGATTTTTGTTTTGCTATGAATAAGTAATTAGTGGAGGTAGTTGAAATATGAAAAAACAGATTGTCTGTAAAGTTACCCAAGAGTTAACTGAAATCGATTAGGTAGCTAGAATAACAAATGATCCATTCAAGTAGTTAAACTAGACATGATCGAATCCCAAAAATAAACCCCGTATTACCATACAAAGTGGTACGGGGATTTGTTTAGTGCAGTGTAAGCCTTTTTATTTGGAATCAGTCTCTTTTTCTCCAAACTCTACATATCATGATCCGTTTTTTGTTTTTGCCGTGAATGATTTCGCTGTTTTACTTTGTGCGAGCCTTGCAGCGGTTTGCCATATGGTTGTTTCGGGCTCTTTGGTAAATTTGGTTCTGCCTGCTGTTTTGGTCCTTTAGGATTTCCACTCATTTTCTATCTCCTCCTTGCTGATTTACGGATAGCTTTTGACAGGGAAAGAAATCTATACTTTGGAAAGCTAAATTCTCACGGCACTTGCCTAATTCATTTATTATGTATCTTATCATCTTACCTTGGGTGATAAACCAAAATGCTGTTACAATCACACTAAATAAGAGAAAAGATTGATCAAATTATAAACCAAAAAGAGTGAGTAGCACCTGTTTATTAATTTATGGGTAAAAGTAATATTTGAAACTAAACTTACCTTAAGATTGAAAAAGAAAGTAAATAAATTGTGTAATTTAATCAATGTCTCTTATAATGTTTGAAGTGTGGTAAAGGAAGTAGGTAATTTATGGAGACTATAATATTTATATTAATCATTTTGATCGCTTCCATTCTTCAAACGAGTACAGGGTTTGGCTTTTCTATTTTAGCTACTCCTTTCCTTCTTTTATTATTTGATGCATTCGAAGCTATTCAAATAAACTTAATATTGTCTTTAATTATTTCTATTGCGTTAATAACGAAAATTAAGAAGGATGTTGATTTTGGCATACTAAGAAGGTTTGTAGTAGGAAGTATGACGGGTCTTCCTATTGGAATTATGATCTTCTTATTAATTGATATAAATCGATTAAAGCTTGGAGTAAGCCTTATAATTCTAGGATTAACGATCATGCTTATTCTCAAGTTTCGAATTAACCAGAATAAGAACAGAGACTTAGTTGTTGGTGGACTCTCTGGTTCACTGACAACAAGTATAGGTATGCCAGGACCGCCATTATTATTATACTTTTCAGGAACTAATACTCAAAAAGAGAAATTAAGGGGTACTACACTAGCTTTTTATTTATTTATATACTTTGCAAGTTTAATCATCCAAGTGATTTTTGCAGGAACTAATAAAACCATCTGGGTATCAAGCTTATGGGCTTTACCTTTAGTTGTTGTAGGGTTGTATGTGGGGCAGTTATTGTTTAAAAGAATTAATCAAAAAGTCTTTCGTATATTTACATATATCCTATTAATGTTTACAGGAATATACTTACTAATTGAAAGCTTGGGATTAATTTAGTTCAAAAGGTGCCATTTGAGTTTGATCATTTGTTAATCAAAAAGCCTGCTTCACTTTTCTGAGTGAAACAGGCTTCTTTCATCCTACTTAGTTCTTATTCACTGACGCATCATTAATGGAATCAACAGCTTCTTTAAGTGTTTTGTTAAACTCGTCATCTGATTGCTTCACGCTTAAGTCACTTGCTAGTGCGCGAGAGAAACTAGCAATCAGTTCTTCATGGTCTTTTAGCATTTCGTTTGCTTCATCACGAGAATAGCCACCAGATAGTGCAACAACACGAACCACGTTTGGATGTTCTGCTAAATCTTTGTAAAGGTTAGCTTTTGATGGAATCGTTAGCTTAAGCATTACAAATTCATCAGAACCTAATTGATCCAAATGCTTTTTGATTTCAGCTTTTAGAATGTCTTCACACTGTTCTTTATCAGAGCTGTTAATGTCAACTTCTGGCTCAATAATTGGCACTAAACCAGCTTCGATAATCTTCTTACCGATTTCAAATTGTTGGTCAACAACGGCCTTAATGCTTGCTTCATTTGGTTCATGAACAACAGAACGCATCTTGGTACCGAACATTCTACGCTCATTCGCACGGCGTAATGTTTCATCAAGGTCGTGAATTGGCTTCATAAGTTGAACGCCGTTTTCTTTGTCGGCTAAGCCTTTGTCGATCTTTAAGAATGGCACGATGCCTTTCTCTGCTAAGTAATCCCCCGTATACTTACCTTCAATTTCACGATCCATTGTTTGCTCGAATAAAATCGCACCAAGGATTTTCTCCGCATCAAAAGCAGGAGAAGTAATGATCCGTGTACGCATCTCATGTACAAGGTCAAACATTTCCTCTTCGTTAGAGTATTGATCCTCTGTAACACCGTATCCAGCTAACGCTTTTGGCGTACTGCCACCACTTTGGTCAAGTGCAGCAATAAACCCGTTACCGTTTTTCATTTTGTCAAAATGTGTTTGGTTCATCTGATCACTTCCTTATCGTCATACTAAATAGTTCCTATTTACAATCATATCATTATCTACTACATCAGGTCTATTCGAAAAGTGTCAAATTTTAATGTTTAGTGGATTAAGGAACAAACCTAATAAGATGGTTCGACTCAGAACTAATCCATTCGCCTTATTTTCATCTAAATGAAATCAGATTAATAAAATTTAAAAGGAGCAGGAATAAACGAGTCGAAATGTAATATTATGAGAATGACCCATTTTACTTAGCAAATGACATTTCAATGCGCCAATGTAACTTCTTTAAACTCATTAGTCAAAAATACAACTGCGAAAGTGGGTGTTTATTGATGAGGATATCAAGTGAGAAGCATGAAACGAAACGAGTAGGGTTGGCGTTATCAGGTGGTGGATTTAGAGCGTCTTTATTTCATGTTGGTGTATTGGCCCAATTAGCAGAGTTTAAAAAATTAAAGGAGATCGACACTATATCGACCGTGTCTGGCGGTTCAATTGTCGGTATGATCTATTACCTTCACTTGAAGAAATTCCTTGAATCAGAAAATAGAACGATCCATGATGAAGATTATTTAAGTATTATGAAGAGCGTCGAGAGTGAAATTTTAGAAATCGTAAATAATGGCTTTAGAACGATTAGCCTCTCAGGTCTTCACAAGTTTTATACGATGACAGGTGATCAACTAAGTCAAGATTTAGATGAAAGGTTTAGAAGGATTCTTTCTCGTGATCGTCCTTTATCAGTAAATGATCTAACTATTAACCCACTGTATGAAGGTAACCAACCACCTAAAATGATTGTTAATGCGACATCACTTAATAATGGTGAGTTGTGGGTATTTTCTAGTGAAGGAAACAGCCACATTAAAGAGCATTTAGAGGATATGAAAGGAGGTAAGTGGAAGGGCTATTATAAGGACTCAGATTATTTAAATGGTTTTACAATTGGTAAAGCAGTAGCGGCTTCTGCAGCAGTCCCCGCATTTATTAAACCTGTATCCATTAAAAAGAGTAAAATGAATATACAATTAGTTGATGGTGGCATGGTGGATAATTTAGGGACGAATAGTTTATTAGAAGATTGTAACCATTTAATAATTAGTGATGGATCAAAGTATTTAGAAACGAAGCTTAGACCATCTAATTATTTGTTTAGTGTTGTAATTAGGACTCAAAATATATTCATTAATGCGATTGTAAGAAGCAATTTGAATAATGTCGATATTGACCTAGAACATATTGATATGAGATATGGTCTACCTAGACATATGATCATAACTGACCAAAATAAAAATAAATTGAACCACGGAGTGAATGTCTCGATTCAACATTATTTATCAAACATGAGAACAGACCTAAATTCATTCTCTGAAATAGAGTCGAAATCGCTCATGCTACTTGGGTACCGGTTTGCTCTTGCTGAATTCAGTGGCATGGATGCTTTAAAGAATTTACACCGGTCTAAAATATGGCCAGAGGAAAATTGGCAGTTTATATCAATCGTTGATCAGTTCAACCACCCAGACGCTGATTTCTTAAAAGAATTAAAAGTAGGAAAGTATCGCTTATTTAGACGCCTTAGAAAGAAGTTTATCAAATTGGACTAAAACAATGACAGGCATCATTAACCTGTCAAACTGTTGAATATATGTTTAATGTAAAGCTCAGCCGTGTTATTAATTCCAAGATCACTAAGCATACGACTCCCAACAACATCTTCAATTTCATTAAATATTAGTTGCTCGTTATCTGTTAAGAAAAAGTCGACACCGGCATAGTCAATATGAAGTCCACTAAGTAATTGTGTAATTAATTGGCGGTGTTCAGCTGTGTAATGGAAGAGTTCACATTGTTTGTGGTGACTATAATTCAATAATAGCTCACCATTATTTTTTCGAATAACGGCATGAACAATTTGATTATTAATGATATAAAAGCGAATGTCACCTATTAATGAGTAGACTTGTTCTTGTTGGATTCGATTATAGAAGCTTGGGATCTCCACAGTTTCTCCTAGTTTTATAACACCATCCCCACCATGGCCATGAATCGGTTTTGAAATGATATTGTCTTGATTCGTCCAGTTTAACAGTACAGAGGGGAATGGAACACCTTGGTTTTTCGCATGGTGGTAAGCAGCTAATTTGTCATTGCCTAAAAATGTCACTTTAGAATTATTAAATACTTTAATATCGTTTAATTCTAGTAGTAATGAGAGGTGATGGTCTCGACTGCGATTAATCGCGAATGTAATCGTTTCAGAATCATTTAATCCTTGCTTATAATAATCTTCTCTATAGACCATCTCTAACTCCATGTCATGTTGAAACGCGACATCTTGTAACCATTTGGCATAATGTTTATTGCGGTTATAGTCTTTTTTATTATAAATTAAAATACCCTTCATGATAGTTCTCCTATAATATAATCTAAAATAATCCCACCGACATTAATACCTGAGATCTTTTCATAGCTTAAGAAATTAACATTCGAATTCACTTCACAAACAATCGACTCACCATCAGCACCAAATAGCAAATCAACCCCACTAAAGTCTAAATTTAAAGCTTGGTGCGCTCTAAGGGCTAGATCTTTTTGTTCTTTTGTTAAAGCGACGACTTCGCCTTTCCCGCCTAATGTAATATTGGCTCTAAAATCAGAAGCGAATTCTCTTTTCATACCACCAACAATTTGATTACCAACAATGTTCACCCTAATATCTTTTCCAAATGAGCTTCTAATCGGCTCTTGGAAAATGAAGTCCCGACCTTCAATCTCTTTAAGCTGATGAGTTAGTTCTTCTTTCTCGTTAACTTTATAAACTTGCATACCAAAAGATCCATACGCTTCTTTAATAATTACCTCTGGGCCTAATTCATCAATAATATAATCAATATATTGATCAGGTAATTCGTGATCGTAAAAGGTATATGGACCAATGATCGTTTTAGGTACTCTAATGTGTTTATTAGCCATTTTAAGGTGCATTAAAGCTTTATGATCACAATTCATGATCGCTTCACTTGAATTAAACAGTCTATAGCCCATTAATTCTAAATGTTTGGCTAGTTTAATATCTTTATCCCAGAAAACAATAAAATCAGGATTACTTATATTTTTAAGAGACTTTAAATCAACTTTACCTCGAGAATTGATAATAGGGAATAATTCTCGGTTTGTGATCGCTTCTAGTTTAACCCCCATTTTCTCGGCTTCTAGTACTAGTTTTTGTACCAATTCTTTAAACTTCGGAGTTCTTAAGCTGCCGTTATATATAATCCATCCATTCATAAAGTAGCCTCCACATGGTTTCTCGCATTTTCATAACATTAATTATACGTCAAAATAACACGATTTTCTAAGCCTTATGTTAAATGCTGTTCACCTCTTCAAAAAATTAAGATAAAATAAGATCTAGATAGTAATAGTTATAAAAATTCCGCCTATTACAATGTCAAGTACTATATCAGTGATTAATATTTTAATCTACTAATAATAGTGATAAACTTATGGTAGAAATCTAAAGTTAGAGTGGTGTGAAAACCTATAACTATCTTGCTGTAACGCCTTAGCAAGGTAAATACATCTTTTGGACAAAACGTTAAGGAGTATGAAAGAGCATGAGCAATAATACAGATGTTATCTTAATCGGTGCCGGCATCATGAGTGCAACATTAGGATCACTTATAAAAGAATTAGAGCCAGATTGGAATATTAAAGTATTCGAAAAGCTCGATCGTGCAGGTGAAGAAAGCTCTAATGAATGGAATAATGCAGGCACAGGGCATGCTGCACTTTGTGAGTTAAACTATACGAGTGAAAAATCGGACGGCTCAATTGATATTAGTAAAGCGACGAAAATTAATGAGCAATTCCAAGTTTCAAAACAATATTGGGCTTACCAAGTTAATCAGAACAAACTGAATCGCCCTGAAGAGTTTATTATGGCCTTACCACATATGAGTTTAGTTCATGGTAAAGAGAATGTAGAATTTTTGAAAAAGCGTTATGAAGCAATGGCTAGTAATCCATTATTTAGTGGCATGGAATTTTCAGATGACCCTGAGCAGTTAAAGGAATGGACGCCTTTAATTATGAATGATCGTCAAGTTGAAGCGCCTATTGCAGCTACTAAAATCGATGGAGGAACAGACGTTAATTTTGGTGCCTTAACACGCAAAACGTTCGACTATTTAAAAGGACAAAATGTAGACATCCATTATAAGCATAGTGTTGATCAATTAAAACAAAATAGTGATGGTTCATGGGAGTTAAAAGTTAAAAACTTAGAGACTAATAGTGTAGAGCGTCACACCGCCAAGTTCGTTTTTATTGGTGCAGGTGGTGGAAGCTTACATTTACTCCAAAAGTCAGGTATTCCAGAAGGTAAGAAGATCGGAGGCTTCCCGGTGAGTGGCTTATTTATGGAATGTAACAACCCTGAAGTCATTGAACAACATCATGCAAAGGTGTATGGTAAGGCCCCTGTAGGCGCTCCACCAATGTCTGTACCACACCTTGACACACGCTATATTAATAACGAAAAGTCCTTATTATTCGGACCATTTGCTGGTTTCTCACCCAAGTTCTTAAAAACCGGTTCGCTCTTCGACTTAGTGACATCTGTTAGGCCGAACAATTTGTTTACAATGTTGTCAGCAGGGGCTAAGGAGATGCCTTTAACGAAGTATTTGATACAACAAGTATTATCATCAAAAGAAAAACGGATGGAAACATTACGCGAATTTATCCCGAATGCGAAAAGCGAAGATTGGGACTTAGTCGTAGCTGGACAACGTGTACAAGTGATTAAAGACACTGAAGAAGGTGGCAAAGGGACACTTCAATTTGGTACAGAAGTCGTCACAGCATCAGATGGTTCCATTGCGGCATTATTAGGTGCCTCTCCAGGTGCATCAACAGCTGTTTCAGTTATGCTAGAAATAATGGAGAGATGCTTCAAAGAACAAATTAAACAATGGGAGCCGAAAATAAAAGAAATGATCCCTTCATATGGTCAGCGACTAGAAGAAAATCCAGAGCTCATTCGTGAAGTTCATGCTTCAACAGACGAAGCACTTGGGTTAGGTGGACAAGTTTTAGAAGAAGTAGCGGCAACGACTTGATTTAATAAGATCAGAAGAGGTATAAAATTAGTTGTAATAATAGAGGATCCGAATGAATCGCCATAAATGAATCATTCGGATTTTCTACATTGATACCGCTACACCAAAAGAGGCTGAACGCTGATAAAATAACCCAACCGCTGATTTTAAGATAGCTTAGGTGAATATTCTTCTAAAGTTACTAAAATTTACTATTAGAATGATGCCAAATGTTTCTTTTGGGAGGTGTCGATTTGCCTTACGTTGAAAATCGACCAGCAGGATTTTGGATTAGGTTTTTAGCTTTTTTTATTGACGGTATTTTAATGAGTGCCTTTGCTTACTTAGTTGCAGTGGTAATTAGAGATCATAAACACCTTGAATCATTTAAGATAATCGGGTCTGAACGGTATTACACAACTGCTGGTATGATTGCCGATAACATTTATATCATTTTATTTATTATCATCTTTACGGCAACACTTAAAGGTTCATTAGGGAAATTGATTTGTAGAATACAAGTAGTTAATCAAGATCATTCAACGATTAGTCTATTAAAATCAATAGGTCGATACTTTGCACACATTGTTTCTATCTTTACGATTATTGGTGTTGTCATGGTAGGCTTAAATAAACGAAAGAAAGGCTTACACGATTTGTTGTGTCAAACTGTTGTCGTTTATCGGAATCAGTATAGTGACCCGACAGATTGGTAAAGTTAAGGTGCTATGAAAAAGGACCTTATTTCTAATAGCATTAGGGAAATTAAGTAAGCTAATTTTCCCTATTTTAATCTAGTAGTGGAATGGTCTAAACTCTATTAAATGACAAAAAAGTCATCATAAGTTATAATATAAAAGTTCTTAATCACCTTTCATGCCATGGAAAGGGGTTTTTTTATGATTAATTTACAAAATGTAAGTAAACGTTTTGGTGAGTATGAAGCGATTAAATCGGTCTCTGTATCGGTTAATCATGGCGAAATATACGGCATAATTGGTGCTAGTGGGGCAGGTAAGTCAACGTTACTTCGGTTGATTAATTTACTAGAGTCCCCTGATGAAGGTGAAGTGATTGTTAATGAACAATCATTAACTCACTTAAAAAGTAAAAGCCTTAGGCAAGCTAGGCAGTCGATTGCAATGATCTTCCAACACTATAACTTGTTAGGAAACAAGACGGTATATGATAATGTTGTTGTTCCTTTGGAGTTATCTAAGGTAGTGAGGCAAGAACGTGAAGCACGTGTAATGGAAAGCCTTCGATTTGTTGGTTTAGATCATTTAAAAGATCAATATCCATCACAACTAAGTGGTGGTCAAAAGCAGAGAGTTGCCATTGCAAGAGCACTAGTAAACCAACCTCAAGTGTTGCTATGTGATGAACCAACTTCATCACTCGACCCGAATACGACATCGGAGATTTTAGGTGTGTTGAAAAATATTAATCAAAGCTTCGGTGTGACGATTGTGATCGTTAGTCATGAGATGGAAGTGATTAAAAGTATTTGCCAACGTGTGACAGTTATGGCTGATGGTGAAGTCTATGAAACCGTTGAAATTGAACCATCAGGAATCCAAAAGATTGACCATAGCCCGAAAGGATTTGTTGAGAGGCTGAGACAGGGTGGTGATCGTAACCATGCCTGAAGTGTTAGTCGAATACCAATCAGAGATTTGGCAATCAATTGGTGAAACGTTTATTATGGTAGGGTTTTCAATCTTAGCGGCAATTTTAGTTGGTTTACCACTTGGAACGTTTTTGTTCTTGTGTCGTAAAGATCAAATCTTAGAAAATCAATTAGTATTTTCATCTTTAAATTTAATCGTCAATGTTATCAGATCGTTTCCATTTTTACTCTTAGTCGTGGCTATGATTCCTTTTACAAGGTTGATTATTGGTACAGCAATTGGAACAGCTGCTGCGACAGTTCCGTTAACCGTTATTGCGATTGCTCATTATTCTCGTTTAGTAGAACAATCATTACTTGATATTCCTAAAGGGGTTATGGAAGCTGCAGTCTCAATGGGTGCTTCAATTAAAGAGATTATTTTTAAATTCTTATACGTTGAAGCGCGATCTGCCCTTGTACTTAGCTTAACGACATCAATCATTAGTTTTATATCTTATTCGACGATTATGGGAGTTGTTGGTGGAGGCGGTATTGGAGACTTCGCCATTCGTTATGGTTACCAGCAGTTCAGAACTGATTTGATGTTTTACATGATTATCATCATGGTCATACTGGTACAGTTCATTCAGTTTAGCGGAATTACAATAGCAAGAAAGATTGATAAAAGATAGGAGAGAAGGACACATGAAAAAATTACTGATCCCAATGACATTAATGTTGTTGATTTTAGCAGCTTGTGGTGGTGATGACCAAGATGCAGGGGATACTGAAGAACCACAAAACTTAGAAGGCCAAACGTTAGAGGTTGCCTCTTTAATTCCACCGATGCTAGATATTCTTGAAATTGCTCAAGATATTCTAGCTGAAGAAGATGGTATTGAGTTGGAGATTGTTGAATTAAGTGACAACATACAGCCAAATGATGCCCTAGCTACAGAAGAGGTCGATGCGAACTTCTTCCAGCACGTTCCTTATATGGAAGAGTATAATCGTAATAATGATTCTGACTTAACGGCAATTCAGCCAATTTACTATGCTAACTATGGTGTTTACGCTCAAGATTATGACACAATGGACGAAATTCCAGACGGTGCAGATATTGCTATTGCTAATGATATCTCTAACTTAGATCGTTCATTAAGACTATTAGATGATCATGGTATTATTACTTTAGCTGAAACAGACAATCCGCATTATACATTGTCTGACATAGAAGAGAATCCACATGATTACAACTTTCAAGAAGTGGATCTTTTAATGTTAGCAAGATCGTATGATGATGTTGATGCTGTTTTAATGACACCTGCTTATGCTGAACCTCTTGACCTAACACCTAAGAGTGACGCACTTCTGACTGAAGGTGAAGAAAATGACTTTGCCATTACATTAATTGCGCGTGAAGATAACGCTGATTCAGAAGTAATCCAAAGATTAGCAGAAGCCATGTCAAGTGATGAAGTACTTGAATTTTTAGAAGAAAATTACGAAGAAACATCAATCCCAGCATTTTAATAGTGAAATCATGAAAGCTACTTATACTGATCTATCAGTATAAGTAGCTTTTTTAGCTTGATCCTCCTTAGCTCTTTTTTCTAATTAGTTGAATTCGTCTTTTACTTTTCTCAGCGATACGTTGCCATTTTCGATAGAGCTCCTTATATTTAGGGAACTTTTTATAATGGTCTGGTGGTTCAATTGGGTCTTTTATCCCATTAACAATTAGTGTGATTTTAAATCGTTCACCAGGCTCATCGATTAAGTAGGAGCCGATTTTAAACAGCTCAGCCTTAGAGAATAAATCATGAAGGCGTAAGTTAAGTTGCCGGAACATTTCCATATTGATCTCTCTTGTATAACCGATATTAATAATCAGTTGTTTTCCATCGGTAAAATCATCTGGTAAGTATGGTGTGGAAATCATATATTTTAATGGAATATCAAATGATTCCTCTTCAACTGTATAGACAAAGAGAGCGCCTTTATTTTTATTGATAAAAGTATGAAGGTCGTGAAAATCAATGTTGATCTCACCTGTGTTTGTAATGATTTCGGTTAAAGATTGGATAGCATGTTCTTCAATTGCTTCAAAAGTAGAATGGGCCTCTCGAATAGTCGTTTGACTGTCAATTAGCTCCATGAAGTCATCACTTTGAAAGTAAATGACCGCATCACAAAATTCCTTCATCCTTAAGTACTGTGTAGTAGCGATTTGAAATCTTTTCTTTCCTTCAAAACGAAATGGAAAGCGGAATATACCAATCAATAAGTTTTTTTCCTCTTTTAATGCCCGCAAGTTTTCAACTAATTCATCTGTTTCACTTGCGTTTCCACCGATCAATTTATAAAAGTATAAGTCATCTTGCAATGACCCTTGTGAAGAGGGCTTGTCTAATTCTAAGTCATCTTGTTCAAGGCGATGTATTTTTACAGGTGTCTCCATAATCTCCGCTCCTTACAAATACTTTTCAATATTATATAAGATTTCGCATAAGTTTCTTGTCAAAAGTTGTGATTATAATCAACTTATTTTGTTGTAATTTGTCATATTCAAGTTGGAAGGGGTGGGGTACTTTTGATGGTTCAATTTCCTGTACAAATGGTGGAAGGAAAAATGTATAATAGTGAGTGATATCTTTTCAAAAAATTAAGAAACTAGGGGGATTTTATGCTATTAGCTATTATTTCTGGAATTATTCTATATATGGCGATCGGTATGCTTTATTACTCACCATTATTATTTGGAGAAATATGGGTAAGATTATTGAAAATAGATCAACCTGAACACCCGAGGTATGGTTTATTAACATTCGTCACTATCATGACGGTGTTGTTAACCTATTTCTTGCTACACTTGACGAATGCATCAACGCTAATAGACGGATTGATTGTTGGTTTGGGATTGGGTGTAGTTGTTAGTCTCGCTTACGCAAAGGATTTTATATTTGGATTAGGTATTCATACAGAAAATGCCTTTAAAGTGTACTTGATTGGTGTTGGTTATCATTTGTTCTCGCTTCCTGTTATTGGTTTAGTTATGATGTTTTTTATCTAAAAAGCATTAGCAAATTCAACTTAAGCCCATAAAATATACTAAAAGGGTGAGAGGAGAATTTGCTTAATGTTTATTTATGGATATAGAAAAGGGTCTTTAGTAGTCGATTCAGCACAGGGGGATGTAACTGGTGATGGCGTGGTTGACCGTGTAGTTTTAACTGGCGATCAGCCACCTGATAGCCCACTTACGCAAAATATCATACTAGTTGTTCAAGGTGGAGTTACCGGCCAAGTGTATAGTACACCAATTGATGATGTTGGTTATGATCCTACGTTATTTTTAGGCGATTTCACAGGTGATGGTGTTGATGAGATTATGGTTACTATTCCAACAGGTGGAAGTGGTGGGATAATGAATGAGTATATTTACTCATTTAGCCATAACCGTTTTAATCTTGTGTTTGATAGTAATGCGTATAATGATTACTATCAATACCAAGTTAGCTATTTGGATGGTTATAAAGTTAAAGTCATTAGTGAAGTGAATCAGCAACAATATATGATTGACCTTTCTAATCGAGACTTAGAATATTTGAGTGAGATTTATAATGATGAAGGACAGTTACTTGAACCAATTGAAGGTTGGGTTAATCCATTGAGTGGCTTGTATCCAGTTGATTTCAATTTAGATGGAGTTTATGACCTTTTAGCTTATCAACAAATCTCGGGTCGTTATAGAGCTGATGGCCTTGGGTATGTCTTAAATACTTTACAATGGGACTCTCAACACTTTGGCTTAAATCAACAGTCTGTTGCAATTTTTGGTTCAGATATATAATAAACCCAGCCGAGTGTTTAGACGGCTGGGTTTATTATGATAAAAGGGGAAATGAGATAAACTTATTCTTCTTTTAGATTTGTAACATCAACTTCAAATTCTCTTCCACTTTCTTTTAAATAATGGATGACAGCCTTTTGCCGCTCGTCATCAACGTCATTAATATAAATGTACTTTCCATTATAAACGACGTCTTTCGTGTTGGGATCATCTTTAATTTCCTTAGCACGCATTAAATTCATGATTATCCCTCCAAATTTATAATTTAAAGCATCTTGTACTGAATGTATAACCGAAACTAACAGCGTGTTAAACATAAAAAGCATAGTACGGCTTAAAAGTAGTTGATTTATCTTATAATTGTTTTCATACATGAGACGTATGGTTTATGTTGCTTAGTTCATAATAAGGACTGTTAGAAATGGGAAATTGGAGGGAGCATTTTATGCCACAATCACCTGGTTTAACTTCATCAGAGATTGGTACATTATGGATAACCTATCAACAGAAGACGATGGTTTTACGAATGTTAGAGTATTTTATAGAGAAAGCCGATGACGAAGAGGCAAAGGACATTATGGTGAATATTTCAGAAAAGGTTAAGCCATATGTCGAGCAAATTGTTGTTATGTATCAAGAAGAAAACCTGCCAATACCAGTCGGTTTTACTTCTGAGGATGTGAACAAAGAAGTTCCCAAGCTTTATGATAATGGGTTTGATATTATGTTCTTAAGGTTGATGGAAAAGATTAGCACGGGAATGCATACATTAAACTTATCTATGTCATATCGTCACGATGTTACAACACTTTATAGAGAATTAACTCAAATCACTCAAAAATGTTATGAAGATTGTACGCAATACCTACTAAATAAGGGGCTACTAGTTAAGCCATCTTATGCTTCTATTGAGCAAACAGTAGAATTTGTTCGCGATACCAATTATTTAGGTGGTTTAAATCCATTTAAAGAAAAGCGTCCATTGAGTACAGTAGAAATAGCTCATCTTTACCTTGCCATTGAATCGAATTCAATTGGACGCAATCTGATCAATGGTTTTGCCCAATGTGCTGAAAAAGAGGATGTAAAACAACACTTCAAAAAAGGCTGTCAATTAGCGGCTAAAGTTATTGAAAAATCAACCCATTTTTTGAGGAAAATGGCTTGCAAGTGCCTGCAACACCAGGTGGCAATGTCACAGATTCTAAGCTAGCCCCATTTTCGGATAAAATTATGCTATATTGTATTAGTTTATTTTCTGGCTTTTCGATCGGGGGTAGTTCATTAGGGACTTCTTTTAGTTTAAGAACAGATATACCAGCAACACTTTCATTATTAATGAAGGATATATACAGTTATGGTCATGATGTGGCTAAACTTATGATTAAATATGGTTGGATGGAGGAATCACCACAAACCCATCATATAGGGCAATAAAAGGGTTGTGGCAAATATAGTTGTCCTAATAGTCCGAACAATTCATCGTAAATGAATTCGTTCGGATTTTTGTGCTTCGATCACCGCTACATCAAAAAGTATGAACGCTGATAAATTTGCCTGAGCGCTGATAAAATGATCCGCTCGGGTAACTGCTTATCTTACAAGGCAATCAAATGTTCATATTTTAACAACATTCACCCCTTATAGAAAGTATATAATTTGTATGACCTACTTAAGTGCAATTATGTCTTACTTCTTCTGAAAGGCTCACTAATCAGGTTCTTGGGCTATGTTAAAGTGTAGTGCTAATAATTTTACAATAATTTACTTTAACTAAAAAATAAAACTTAATTTTAGGAATAAATACTAAATTTTTAATAATTCTAAGAAATACATACGATATCGTAGCATTTATTAAGTTCGTCTCTCTTAGTTAATCATATGGCGAATAAGTTAGATGAATGCTTGTTAATCAGACTCTAAGTGGTTTGATAAAAATTCCCACGCTCGTTAACATAATAAATGGAAAGAGTCGTTTTAATAAATGATGAAGGGAGAAGTTAACATTAATAGTCAAACAGCTACTTTAAAGCCGTCTAGTACGGTTACGTTTGAAAAACCAACATTAGAAGATGGCGCAGCAATGTGGGAGTTGGTTAATAATTCAACTCTTGATCAAAACTCAGCTTACAAATATATCATGATGTGTGAGCATTTTGCGGAAACTTGTGTTGTCGCCAAAGAGGATGACAAGGTAGTCGGTTTTGTAACTGCATTTATACCCCCGGAAAGGCAAGATGTTGTGTTCGTTTGGCAAATTGGAGTTGATGCATCACAGAGAGGAAAAGGACTAGCATCAAAAATATTAAACGAACTCATTAGTCGAGAGGCTTGCCGAGATATTCGCTTTTTACAAGCGACTGTAACTCCATCTAATAAAGCATCCCAATCATTATTTAAAAGGTTTGCGCGCGAAAAGCAAACTAAATGTGAAGTTTCTGAATGCTTCAAAGAGGAGTTATTCCCAAGTGATGAGCATGAAGAAGAATTAAGCTATTTAATAGGGCCGTTTTAAAGAAAACTTGTCGATTTTAAAGGTCCTTGTAAATATAAGTCTAATATTGTATTCACCCTAATACCCCAGTGGGTAATTATAAGGAGGAAAAAACTTGAGTAAAACAGATTTGAAAGTATTTGAAAAACATGAGTCAGAGGTTCGTAGTTATTGCCGCAATTTTCCAACTGTATTCAATGAAGCTAAAGGTTCTAAAATGTGGGATGAAGAAGGTAATGAATATATTGACTTTTTCTCAGGCGCTGGTGCATTAAATTATGGACATAATGATCCGAAAATGAAAGAAGCTTTAATCGATTACATTACTAGTGATGGTATTACACACTCTTTAGATAAAGCGACAACAGCTAAAGGTCAGTTTATTGAGAAATTTAATGAGGTTATTTTAAAACCAAAAGACCTAGACTATAAAATTATGTTTCCGGGACCAACTGGAACTAATACAGTAGAAAGTGCTTTAAAGCTTGCACGTAAAGTAACAGGACGTACTGAAGTTATTAGCTTTACAAATGGCTTTCATGGCATGACGATTGGTTCATTATCTGTTACTGGTAATGCAGCTAAACGAAAAGGTGCAGGTGTCCCATTAAACCATTCGGTTACAATGCCTTATGATAGTTTCTTAAATTCAAATGATACATTAGATTATTTGGAGCGATTTTTAGAGAATGGTGGAAGTGGTGTTGATCTTCCAGCTGCAATGATTGTTGAAACTGTTCAAGGTGAAGGTGGCATAAATGTTGCTAGTTCTGAATGGTTAAAGAAATTAGAGGCTATATGTAAGCGCTGGGACATCTTATTAATCATTGATGATGTTCAAGCAGGTGTTGGCCGTACTGGTAAGTTCTTTAGCTTTGAAGAGGCGGGTATTAAGCCAGATATCGTATGTATGTCTAAATCATTAAGCGGATATGGTGTACCATTTGCGATTACATTATTTAGATCAGAATTAGATATTTGGGCACCTGGTGAGCATAATGGTACTTTCCGAGGAAATAACCATGCGTTTATTACGGCAACAACTTCTCTAGATTACTGGAAGGACGATCATCTAGAGAAGAGTGTTAAGCATAAGGCTACGATCACACATGAATACCTTCATAAGATTGTGGAGAACTATCCTGAATTAAAAGGTGAAGTACGCGGTCGTGGATTAATGGTTGGTATTGCTTGTGGTGAGAAAGAGTTAGCAGAAAAAGTAGCAGAGAAAGCATTTGACCTTGGATTGATCATGGAAACAGCTGGTCCAGATGATGAAGTGTTCAAATTATTCCCTGCTCTTACCATTGAAGAAGCGGATTTGAAAAAAGGGTTAGAAATTATTGAAGAAAGTGTTAAAAGTGTAGTTAAAGAGCCTGTTTTAAACTAATTAGGACAAATAATTTAAAAGGAACCGCCCCTGAACATTATGTATGGGGGCAGTTCCTTTTTGTGTTTAAATTAGCTTATGCTTCAATTATTTCGTCAAAATGAAAATAAATTTTAACCTCACTTTAATATTCTGTTGATTGAGATTTGGTATAATGGTTATGCTACTCAATTATAGTCCTAAAGGTGATCTGCCATGAATATAAATAGAAGTTTAAAGAAGAAAATACCCATAATTATAGTTTTAGCCCTTTTTATTGCGGTTTTTGGATTTTTAACGAAAATTAATGCACATGAACAGGATCTATTATTAAACAGTGAATCGGTTATCTTAATAGATCAAACTAGTGGAGATATTTTATATCAAAAAAATAGTAGTAAACAAATGTATCCAGCTAGTATTACTAAGATTATTTCTGGAATCCTTGCGATTGAAGATGGTGATTTGAATGAAGATGTAACGATTAGTCAAGAGGCTACGGAAGTCATAGGTACTAGTGTGTATTTGTTAGAAGAAGAGGAAGTTCCATTAAGAGACTTAGTAAAAGGAATGCTGATTAATTCAGGTAATGATGCTTCCTATGCAATAGCAGAGCATTTGGCTGGTGGTGAGGAAGCTTTTGCAGAGAAGATGAATGAATTGGTACAGGAGGATATAGGTGTAGACAATACGAATTTCGTAAATCCACACGGGCTTTTTGATGAAGAGCAATACACAACAGCTGAAGACATGGCGAGAATCACACAATATGCTATGGAAAATGAAACGTTCAAAGACATTGTCGGCATGAATGAGTATGAATGGGAAAGTGAAGGTTGGGAAACAACGATCCACAATCATCACCAATTAGTCAGGCAACATGATGAAATAACAGGCGTGAAGAATGGTTATGTTCAAAAATCGGGCTATACATTAGTCACAACTGCATCTCATGAAGATGAGCAAATAGACTTAGTCGCTGTCACATTGGATTCACCATCTGCTAATCATGCTTATAGTGATACTGAAGCGTTAATTAATTATGGCTTTGAAAATTACGAAACAAATGAAATACAACGCGGTGAACTTATAGAAGATCATGATGGACAAGAGTATAAAGTAGAAGAGAACCTTTATTTTACAACTGAAGTTGACGAAGATTGGACAACTCAAGTTGATGAAAATGGTGAGCTGAAAATTAAGAACGAAGATGACCTTGTGATATTAGAAAAACCATTAAGAACTGTAGCGGAGATTGAAGGCGAAGGAGATCCTAAAGAGTCCCAGATTGCTATGGGGGCAAGTGAACTACCTAATGAGGATGATAGTTACACTTTCCTGTTGATCTCTTTGATTATTTTGACTATATTAGCGTTATTCACAACTTTTACGGTTAGAAAAAGAAGAAAAAGGGATCGGTTTTTTAGATGAATTTTAAAGTGATTTGGATAAAGCTTTATATCATATAGTGACAATAAGGTGATCAGTCATATATTTACTGATCACCTTTTATAATGGAAACAAAGTCTTTCAATATTCGAGCTGTCAACCCCCAAATCACTTGATTGTCATAATAGTAAAAGTGTTCTTCATACTGAAGCTTTTGCCACTCATATGATTCACCATTGGGAATATCCTCATAAGGAAAGTTATCATCAGGTTTAATATCGATATTAATATAATGAACTTCCGGGTCATGCTCAAGGAAGAAAGATAAAGGAACTGTAAATATGGACTCCACTTCAAATGGGTTAGGGTCAAATGATTGATCAACATCAAGATTAATAAAGCCAGTGTAGGCACTCACACTTAAACCAAACGGTGTTACGAGTAACCCTAAGTATTCAAGGTTATAGAGTTGGTCTTCATTAACTCCTAATTCCTCACATAATTCTCGTGTAGCTGTTTCTGCAGTATTTAAGTCATTTTGATCGACTTTCCCTCCTGGAAAACATACTTCTCCTGGTTGGCGCCGCATATGTTTAGAACGAATTTCAAACACTATATGTAATTCATCATCTTTTTCAATGATTGGAAGTATGACAGCATATTTTCTGTTGTTGGAGATACCCAATGGAGTGGGTTGATGGTCTTGGATCATTTTGATTAATTTTTTTTGATCCATATCTTCACCTCAAAAAACTTAGTAAATATTAATTATATCAAAGTTTAATTCTTTTGCACTTAAGAGCTATTAAGGGCTATTAATCAGATGTCCAAAAAGGATTAACTTGTAACTCAAGTTCCATTATGTTAGGGTAATAAACGCGCGCTGTTAGTTACATAGCGGTCCAAGTAGTCAAAAAACCACCTTTAGATTAGAATCTACATTTTAAATTTCATAAGTGTCACTACGCCCCTGACTTCACTTTTACGGAATTGCCACTTGGTAAGTTTCCTATAATAATGTTTGATAATTATTAATTAGGGTATTTTATTGACTGAACACATAGTACTAATGGCTTAATCGAAAGTTAGTAAGTTGGCTCAATATTTAAGGAGGAGAAAATATATGTCAGCAAAACCAAAGGGGTTGACCTCTTTTACGGCAGCTTTGAAAACCCCAACGTTTATTATTTCGTTAATTATTGCACTTGTATTCGTTATTTCTGGCTCTGTACTACCTAATTTTGATCACTACATTGAAGTAACATTTAATTGGACGGTAACTAATCTTGGGTGGTCATTTATCCTAGGTGGAAGTGCCTTCATATTAGTAACGGTTTTCTTAATTTTAAGCCCACTAGGTGAAATTAGACTAGGAGAAGACGATGAAAAACCTGCGTATTCAACGCCTGCCTGGTTCGCGATGTTATTTAGTGCAGGTATGGGGATTGGCTTATTATTCTGGGGCGTCTCAGAACCAATTAACCACTATGATTGGCCTGCATATGGTGAAGGTGGGACAGCCGAAGCCTTACATGCGGCATTGCAGTATTCATTTTTCCATTGGGGACTTCATCCATGGGCAATTTATGCAGTTGTTGCATTGTCCTTAGCTTATTTCTCATATAGGAAAAATTTGCCGATGCTATTAAGCTCAACGTTAGAGCCGTTAATAGGACGCGACCGTTTAAACGGTGGTTGGGGTAGTACGGTAAATATTATTGGTGTTATCGCGACATTATTTGGTATTTCTACATCACTCGGTTTAGGTGTCATGCAAATCGGTGGTGGATTTGAAGTGTTATTTGGGATTCCAAACAATGAAGGATTATGGTTAATAATTATAGTAGTTGTCACTCTGTTAGCCATTATTTCCACAACAACTGGAATTGATAAAGGGATTAAGTTTTTAAGTCAGGCTAACTTAGGTGTAGCTGGTTTACTGTTATTGTTTGTATTTATTTTAGGACCAACTTTATTTATATTACAAGCCATGACACACTCAACAGGAGCTTATTTACAAAACCTGTTCTCGATGTCGTTTGGTATTGATGCAGCAGGTGAAGGTGCAGATGGTTGGTATGATGCATGGACGATTTTCTATTGGGCATGGTGGATTGCTTGGGCACCATTTGTAGGTTCATTCATTGCACGTGTCTCTAGAGGTCGTACGATTCGTAGTTTTGCAGTAGGTGTGTTGTTAGTACCGACCGCTGTAAGTATCTTTTGGTTTAGTGTCTTTGGTGGAGCAGCATTATTCGAAGAGCACTTTACTGATAATAGTATAATGGATGCCGTTTTTGAAGATGAAGCACAAGGGTTCTTCGCATTGTTAGAAGGCTTCCCACTATCAGGTGTGCTTATTGCTGTTGCGATGATTTCCTTAACAGTGTTCTTCATTACCTCATCTGACTCTGGTACTTATGTAATCGGTATGTTAACGTCTAAAGGTAATATGAACCCGCCGGTTGGATTACGTATTACTTGGGGTATTATTGAAGGTGCGTTCGCAGCTGTTCTATTAATGGCTGGTGGTTTAAGTGCATTACAGACAGCTTCACTTGTTGGTGGCTTCCCGTTCATGATCATTATGTTCTTAATGATGTACTGCTTGATTTGGGCATTATTTAAAGAATTAAGTGACGGGTCATTACCGCGAGAAAGAGAGCGAATTTACCACGCACTTGAGGACCTTCGCGAAGAAAATAAAGTAGCGGATGATGTCATTACTGATGAAGCGCAGCAACAAGGAAATAATGATAAATAAAAGGTAATTAAAGCCCAGTTAAGCTACTATAGCTAACTGGGCTTTGTTTTAATTATTTGGTTCAGATACTTTTTGAAGGTCGTCATCTTTTTTCTTAAATAGCTCTTTAAATTTAGATGAAACTTTAAGTATTTTTTGTTGTAGATCAATACTAGGCTCCATGTCTTGAGTATTTAATTGAAAGGTTCTCACCATTGCAATCATAGCGATTGGATCGACAAGTGCACGTTTAACCATTGAAGCAAAGATGAAAGCCCCGATAATGGCAAAGTACCCTAAAATACCAGCGGCACCTGCGTTATCTGTAATCATAGATGATAAAGCCATTAATGGAAATACGGTCACTAAAAAGACTGTAATATTTAAAATATAAACAAATACGACGATACCAGCTGCGGTCATCACAATTTTCTTCCAACTCTGTGCATACAACACGACACCATCACAAGCATTTTTCCATACACTTTCCTCTTCATCAGCCCCAGATTCTTTGGCATTACTTTTTCTTAACATGATGTAACTTAATATGGCTTCATCAATATAACGTAAACTAACACCCATGACTTTACTAAGGATTGCCATTATATTTTTTGCCCCAGGAACAAAACTAAAGAAATTCCCAATTCGCATTAGCCACCGCTGAATTTGTTTAACTGCGGCAAAAATGATTTTGTCGACAACGAATGCAACGTTCGCTGAGCCAAAGTGATTAACGACTTGGTCTTTACCATAACTAATTTGACTTTTCCCTTCAGGTACTTTTCCGTTTCTCAAAAGTTCAGTAACAACTGATATATGACCCACTTTAACCATATAAAGGAAGTACCTTTCAATAAATCGAAGAATAGCTAATACTGAAAAGAAAGTAATAATCATTAGAATGATAAAGAAACCAGATGCAAAATCAAACCACCTAAATAACAAGATCCCTAATCCTAACATGAGACCTAAGAATACAATTGAAATTAAACCGAAAATTAAGTATACAACGAATCGGGAGATGAAGAACGGGATTGTACGCTTAATGAGCTCTAATATCGACATACTGTCAAAACACCTCTCTATAATTTGTCGTAATAGGTGAAATTAATCACCTTATTTATAGATATGGTGAATTTGACATAAATAGAATTTGAACAAGCCCTATTTCTAGAACAAAAGTTTTAAATTGATGATGCAATAGTACTTTTCATTGAAAGTAGCTATACCATCTAGGAATAATGTGCATTTACGCAATCATTTCATCAACTGATGCATCACTTTTTTCTTGGCGCTTAATATCTAGCTGTAATAACACAGCTATAAATAGAGCAGCTGTCATTAATGCCATAAACACATAAAAGACAGGGACATAACTTCCAGCTGACTCTCTAATTTGAGTCACGATCATAGGACCCAAAATGCCACCTAATGACCATGTAGTTAATAAGTAACCGTGAATAGCCCCTAAATTTTTCGTCCCGAATAGATCTCCGATAAAAGCTGGTAAATTCGAGAATCCACCACCATAACAGCTAACAACAATGAAGATTAAGGACTGGAATAAAAGAATGTTCGCGATATTTGGAAATGATATAAAAGCAATTAATTGTAGCACAAAGAATGTGATAAAAATCGTAGGTCGACCAACATAATCAGATAATGCTGCCCAACCAAGGCGTCCACCACCATTAAAGACACCCATAATACCTACCCATTGTAGCTGCTGCTGCAGCTGATAAACCAACTACTTCTTGAGCCATTGGCGAAGCCACTGAGATGATCATAATACCTGCTGTTGTGTTAATTAACATCATAAACCATAGCATCCAAAAGCGGCTCGATTTAACAGCTTGTTTCGCTGATAATTGTCCTAAGTCTCTTTTAATGATTTTCTCACCAGAAGCGATATCACGTTTCATTTTAGCTGGCATCCAACCTTCAGGGGGTGGTGCAATATAAGATGCACCTAAAACAATAACAATAAAGTATGAGATGCCTAAAATATAAAATGTTGTTGAGACACCTACACTATTCATGAGTACATCAGCTAAAGGAGCGGTAATTAAAGCACCAGCACCGAAGCCTAAAACAGCCATTCCTGTTGCCAACCCACGCCGGTCAGGGAACCATTTGATTAATGTAGATACAGGGGAAATATACCCTATTCCTAACCCCAAACCACTTGCAACACCATACATTAATAGAAATAATACGTGAGAATCAATTACGACAGCTAAACCAGAACCGGCCTGACCAATACCAAATAACACAGCGGCAAAAATTGCTGAGCGTCTAGGACCTTGCTTTTCGACGAAAGGACCAAAAAATGCCGCAGCGAACCCAGCTAGTCCCATCATAATGGTGAAGGCTAAAGTAATTTGTCCAGTCGACCATCCAATTGTATTATGGATCGGATTCGTATAAACACTGTAAGCATAAGATGCACCAATAGATAAATGAATAGCAATAGCAGATAGTGCGATTAACCAACGATTTTTATTAGCCATTCTGATACCTCCATAAGTCAATTTTTAGGATAATTATTATTGTAATATAAATGAATGAACAAATAAATAAAAAATTTACAAAATTTTAATAAATCTGACTTGTATGCGATTACAGAGTCTGTATTAAGTTCACGTTAATATAGACACACTATAGTTAAAAATGATTGTTTAAATTTGTAGATTTTTGTAGTATTGCATTATAAACTAGTGTTAGACCTTTTTAATTTAGACTCTGATCAATTAGAGTGTTGTACTTTTAAAGTATATACTTGAGTTATTGTGGAGTAATGAGTGAAGATGGGACTTTTGTTTGAATAACATTGTTTAAAGAATGTTATTCATCATAACAATAACGGACTTAGTCAGCGCTATTAAAAAGGAAACGATCGGAACTAAAGCTTTTTTAAACTTAGAAAGGTATGGGCTTTTATGAATATCTTAATTACAGGTGCAACAGGTTTTCTAGGGACGAATTTAGTTAAACGTTTAGTAAATGAAGAGCACAACGTCTATTTGCTAGTTAGAAGTAAAAAGAAGCTAGAAGCGTTATATGAAAATTTACCTCAAGAAAGACATGGACAAATTCATGTTGTAGAAGGCGATTTATTAGAAAAACGATTAGGAATTGAAGCGGACAAAGTAGAACAACTAAAAGGTGAAATTGATGCCATTTATCACACAGCAGCTTATTTATCATTTGATGAGGCTGAACGTGAGCTGGTATTTGATATTAATTTAAGAGGAACAGAACGTGTTCTTGAATTGGCTAAAGAAATTGAGGCAAGGAAGTTAATTCATGTTAGTACAGCCTATACGTTAGGAGAGTCAACGGTTGGACATGAGACACTTCATTCAACTGATCATGATTTTGTTAATGCATATGAAGAGAGTAAGTGTTATGCCGAACACCTTGTGATGTCTTATCAAAATGAGCTTGAAGTGTTAATCGTACGACCTGCTATTATTATAGGAGATTCACTTACTGGTGAAGCTGACACAACGTTTGGTTTGTATGGGATTTTAAGAACAGTACAACTGTTAAAGAAACGATCTGATCGTAAACAAGATGGTCAAGTTTATCGTTTATTAATCGAACGTGATACGGTTTCAAACCTTGTTCCTGTTAACTTTGTCATCGATCTATTAGCCTTAAGTTTATACAATGGGGAAGCAGGAACCATTTATCATGCTACAAATCCAAACCCGCCAACAAATGGCCAAATTTTTGAAGCGATCCAAGAAGGGTTAGATTTCTCTCAAGTAGAAATTGTTTCTTATCAAGATGAAGATCAATTGTCAGAAGAAGAGAAAAAGTTAAACCAGCCATTAGAAGTGTTTAAACAATACCTGAACCGTTCTATAACATTTGATCGAAAGAATACAGAAACCTTACTAAAAGAAACCAATACAAAAGATTTGCATATGAATGCTGAAATGTTACTTAGAATTGTACAAGGTTTTATCAAATCTTAGAAGGCAGGTTAATAACCTGTCTTTTTCTGTCGTTTACTTTAATGGAAAGTTGTGGAGAGGGGGATATGTATGGATTTTGATCGACTCAAAGGTGGCAACCCGCTTTATCAACAAATCGCCAAGTGGATGATTGACCACATCCATTCAGGTAATTGGAAAGAAGGCTATAAATTGCCTGCTGAAGAAGAGTTAGCTGAGCAATTAGAAGTAAGTCGTGGAACTCTACGAAAGGCAATGGTTAGATTATTAAAGCAGGGCTTACTTGAACAAGTTCAAAGGAAAGGTGATTTTCATTTTAAATCATTTTATCACAACCACAATTAAATGTGATAGTTTGAAATAAAAAGGCTCTATACTAAATGTGGTGGTGTCCCTAGATACACCATGGAATGAGAAAACCCTCCAAAAATGATAAAAAAATGCACCTATTTTCCTCTCTTTTTGATAACCTAAAGTTGCGAGACAAAAGGCAAAAGGAGGGGAAATAAGTGCAAAATCATTTTATCATAGAAATGCTGGGGATTAAAGGTACGAATGTGGATGTATGGGAAATTCGAGAGGAATCAGGAAGCTTCGTCATCGAACTATTTACCAATGTGAGAAAGCAAAAGTGCCCTTCTTGTAAAAAGGGGACCAAACGGGTTCACAGCTACCGCAATCAAGCCATTCAAGGGCCCATAGTTTCGAACAGGCGGGTTCAGATCTCGTTGAGGAAAAGGCGTTATTTATGCATCGAATGTCACTGTACGTTTTATGAGCGGCTTCAGATGGTGGATCATTATCAGCGATGTACCAGTGCGTTACAAACGACCGCGCTGACCTATTCAGCCATTGTTTCTTTACTACAGCGGATCGATTGACGGGAATGACAGCGAATCGATTATTGCGTCTGTTTGATAAACGCAAGCTAGAAACGAAGAAAGTGCTGCCACGAGCGATTGATGAATTCAAGGGTGATGCTGGGGGAGAGAAATTTCAGACCATCATTGCCGATGTGGAGAACAAGGAAGTGATCGACATCTTGTCCGATAGAAAAGTCGAGACCATCAACGATTATCTGAATTCGTGTGATACGTGCAAGGTAGAAATCGTCGTCATGGAACTATCGAAATCCTTTAAGAGAGCAGTCTGGAAAGCATTGGGGGGATCCGTTAATTATTGTCGACCGTTTTCATTTCATGCGACAGGTATATTGGGCGTTAGATGAAGTCAGGCAGGAAGTACAACATGAATTGGATAAAGGTGAAGGATTCGCATGAAACGGAGTAAGAAGTTACTGTGGAAATCCCCATACAAATTGGATGATGAACAACGCGAAAAGGTAGCCGATATTCTAAAAAATACACCCACGATTACAAGAAGCGTATGAGCTAAAGAATCAGTTAGACCAGTGGTTCAAAGAAAGTGACGAATCAATAGCTAAACAAGGATTATAGGTCTGTATGCAGGCCATGAATAAATCAAACCTTGACGCCTTTCATCGCGTAACCAAGACGTTCCAATGATGGAAGACAGAGATTTTCCAATCCTTTCATGCATCCATCCAATAATGGCTATATCGAAGGCATAAACAACACGATCAAGGTCTTAAAACGTAATTCATTTGGATCAAACGCTTTGATCGATTAAGAAGTAAAATTTTGTGGCAACAAGAGGTGAAGAGAGCGTTTTAGCTCTCTTTTAAAAAGAGGTGGTAGAGTTGGTTATTCCACCACCACATTTGACAGAGAACCGATTTTAGCAACATAATATAGTCATCTTAATGCCTCACGCTGAGCTTTTAATCGATCCTTTTAGACTTTCTATAATAACACGATTAGGACAATATCAGAAATAATTCCCTTTGGCTCTTGGTATTTTCTAGTTTAAAAAATCAAAACATTCAAAATAATAGTCTTTTGTTGAGCTTTCATTATAAAAATATACAAACATATGTCCTCGTTTTATGCTGGAATTATCAGAATAAATGAAAAATATGTCTTTAATAATTTTTCGTTGTATTAGGTTGTTATTTTTTAAAATTTTTCTAATTTATATTATACAACTTATTTTTGGGCCCCAAAGAAGTTGAGAAAAGTGGGAGGTTTTAATTTTGAATGAATTAAACGGAAAGTATATTCGTGACGAAGAACTAGATGTATTTAAACAAGAGGTTTTTAACCACATGGCTTTTAATAGTGTTTTAGAAGCTGTAACAGAGTATGGTGTACCTTTGACAACTGATGATTTGCAGGTTCAGTTTGCCTACATGGGAGATGTGATAAATGAAGATAGGGAAACTGTTACTGCGCGACAAATAAATTTTGTGAATTCATCAAAAACAGTTTTAATTAATTTTACAACAATTAATGGTGTTGCTCTACCAATTGAAGCAATTAGTTTTGCTCATTTAGTAGATCAAAAAGAAAATAAACATCAACTAATCGCAGTTCGATTAGATAGAAACGGAAAGAAATACTCCGAAGTATTGGAAGATGATTATGCTGAAAATTCTCTTACAATTATTGAAGAGGAATTAGTTGACGACACTAATTACGAACCCAAAACAGAACCCCAATCAACTGCAGATGAAATTAGTACTCAAGCATGGTGGCTAGGAAACGGGTGCTTACCAGGTGGATATCAACACTGTGGAGCCAATTGTGGATATTCTCCACGTACACATGGAGGTGGATCTCCAATTAATCCTACAGATCGTTGTTGCGTGTTACACGATAGTTGTTATGAACAGGGTATTAGACAATGTAGTTGTGATAACATGTTATTATCGTGTGTAGAAATTCACTCTACGTGGGCTGCGATTGGTATTAAAACTTATTTTAGTGGGTGCTAACCAAGTGGAAACTAATTTTTAATATATTCTGAAAATTAAAATAATTTACCTAACTCTATCTATATAATTACATCCTCTTTCAAGAAGTTGATGTGTGGAGAGAAGAAGGTGATTGAATTTAGTGAAGAATTATCAGATATCGATTATTCGAATTTGATAATTCTTCACACTATCTATGGGAAAATAGTAATCTAAAGTACCGATGAAAAATTATAAAAAGAAATGGCTTTTTTATATCTAACATGATATAGCTCAAGTCTCTTTTAATTTCCTTTTTTTCATAGAAATAACTATTGTTAATGTTATTAAAGCTAATAAAGACCCCAAAAAAACTGCTAGGCTTAAAAAGCCATAGCCTAATCCTTCGAACCCCTCGACCGTGAAGCTAATAGCAAACATTATTATACTAATTATAGTTGAGGAGATTGGAACTAATATAGCTTTTTCTTTCAAAAGCTTTGATATAAATAATATTAACAAATATGCAACTAACGTTATAATTAAAAATTGAATGGTACCATTCACATTTAAAACCTCCTAATTACTAGTACGTATAGAATTCTTTTGCGAACAATTGTAATCGTCAACTAAAATGAACGCTTTCTTCCTTAAATGTGGAAGTTCGATTCTTCATTCGATGACTATCCATCGCGAAATTGATTGACTTCTACTCGATGTAGAACCCTATCCAAAATAGCTATGGTTATCCCTTGATCACCTAATAACTCACCCCACTCACTTGGACCCTTATTTGAAGTCAATATTATCGAGGCTTTGTCATGTAAGTCATTGATGAGATGGAAAAGGAGGTTAGCTTCTCTTTGATCCATAGCCATAAACATGACCTGATACCCTTGAATAATCGCCTCAATCCCAAATGCAGTTGCTAAATTTTTTACCGACACCATATATTAAATCGACCTCTAGTTTCACGAGGCTTCTTCCTCTTACCTTTTTGGCGTAGCACCTGCAAGTTGTTACTTATCAACCAACCGTTATAGGTCCAACGATAAATGGTTTTAAAACCAACAGACTCTTGTAATTCTACATACGTAATTTGTTCAGGAGACCAAGTTAATTCTATTTTTTCATTAATACTGTCTGCAAGGTCATGAGACCATTTCAAGATACAACCGCAGTTCAATCGACACTGATCATATTGTTCTTGTGTAATCTCTAGCTTATTCTCATTGTTCTTGGAGTTATGATTTAACTCACGAGAAATGGAGGACAGTGAACGATTCATCCTCTTTCTAATATCACAAAGACATTCCTTGTTCCATCATCGTTTCTATGCGTGCTCGTTCAAATATAGTAAGATGTTGATAGTTCAATCAGTACCTCCGTGTATATATTTGATGTGGTTATCTACACGAAACTGTTATGGGCTGTTTTTATTTTTAGGTGTTGCACTTAATGTTACAATCCGTCATATAAAATATTATACGATGACTATAAGAGTTGAAGTGAGCCATTCCACGAACTTTGATCGGTGACGGGAAGGCTTTTTTCTTTTTTAGTATAACAGAATGATAGATTTATAGAAAGAAAGTTCTGAATTGTATTATTCAGGACTTTCTTTTAATTTTCGGTACAGACTACTTTCATACCTCAATAATTGAGGTATGGTTAAAAGATATTTTACGATTTTCATTCATTAAGTAAAAAACCACTTCGCTACAAAACTAAATAGTAAACTTTTAAACAAACTTAATTTAGTCGTTAAAAGATATCAGTTATGAAACTTTGTAAACGCTAAACTAAAGTAGACAGTTTTTGCTCAATAAAAATGAACACTTTTCAATCAAAAATAACTCTCCGTAGTATGATAGATTTATCATCTATCAGCAGGAGGGGAAAAAGGTGGAAAAGTGGATAATGTTTATGGAAATCTATCAAATGAAGAAACAAGGATTCAAAATTAGGAGGATTGCAAGAAAATTAGGTGTTTCACGAACAACAGTTTATAAGTATCTCGAAAAGTCGCCAGAAGAAATGGCTGAGTGGATGGCCTCTACACGTAAAAGGAAACGCAAATTGGATCAGTACGAGTTATTAATTCATACTTGGTTAAGCGAAAACCCTGATCTTCTCTGGAGCTCAAGTTCATGATTGGTTGAAGGAACGCTTCGCAGACCTGTCGGTCGGAGAAAGTACAGTTCGAAGTTATGTTAAAGAACTGAGAGAAAAATATAACATTCCAAAAGTGATGACACCTCGTTCCTACGAGGCGATTCCAGAGTTACCAATGGGTAAACAGATACAAGTGGATTTTGGACAATCGAAACAAAAATCAACTCAAGGTCGTACTCAAAAAGTATATGTGATTTGTTTTGTTTTATCGCATTCTCGTTACAAGTATGCAGAGTGGTTAGATCGACCTTTCACCACAAAGGATGTTATTCGAGCTCATGAACATGCTTTTGAGTACTTTGGAGGGATACCAGAAGAAATGGTTTATGATCAAGATGCATTGATCGTTGTTAGTGAAAACGGTGGCGATATTATTTTGACCGAGGAATTTCAAACCTATTATAGAGAACGAAAGTTCCAACTCTATGTTTGTCGTAAAGCTGACCCAGAGAGTAAAGGAAAAGTGGAGAATAGTGTTAAGTTTATTAAGCAAAACTTTGCCAAGAACCGTGTATTCAGAAACATAGAACAATGGAATGAACAATCTTGGGAGTGGCTTGAGAGGACAGGCAACGGCAAAGTGAATAATACGATAAAAAAGAAACCGGCAGAAGTGTTCTCCGTCGAAAAAAAACATCTTAAGCCGATTACTAAGAATATAATTCATTCACCTATTAATTCAAGTATAGCAAGAGTCGTACGTAAGGACAACACTATTTTATACGAGTCCAATCGCTACTCCGTGCCATTAGGCACTTATGATAAACACAATAACGTGTATGTGATCGCAACAGATGACCAGAAGCTTCGCATACATGAATCTATGGATGGGCCTATTATCGAAGATAGACAACACAAACGAGACCGAACCAAAGGTATACCTGCCTATATGAAAACTGTTTCTGAAGCGTTCCAAAATCAAGACAAGGCTATGAGATATTTAATGGAAATTCAAACACTGTATCCCCGATACATGAGGGATCAGTTAAAAATCATTTCAGATTCGGTTAAGGATGTTCCATCCAACATAAGAACTGAAGCACTGAATGAATGTGTAAAGAGCCGTTTTTATAGTGCTTCGGAATTTAAAGATGTCTTAACCCATTTGATAAGGCAACAACAATCCACTAAGAGTACAGAAATGGACATACAACAGATGTCAGCTGAACAATCTGATTATGACAACATGAAACCAGAAGTAAGAGATTTAGATCCGTACCTTGAGGTTCTTGAAGGGGCGGTGAAATAACAATGACTTTAGAGCCATTACAAAAACAGTTTAAGACACTGCGTTTAGCAGAAACAGCAGAATATCTACCTGATCTCATTCGATATGCTGAATCCAAAGATTGGACTTATCGTGAGTTATTAACAGAAATGGCTTCATATGAATTAAAAAGACGTGAAGAAAAGCAAATTGAACGACAATTGAAGTGGGCAGCATTTCCTGCCCACACAACACTTGAGATGTTCAACCTTAATGAGCAACAAACCTTAAGTCAAAAGCAAATAAAACAGTTAAGTGAATTAACCTGGGTAGATCAATTATATAACTTGGTCCTGTTAGGACCAGCGGGTGTTGGGAAAACACACTTAGCCACTGCACTTGGGATTGAGGCAATTAATCAAGGATATCAGGTCATGTTTATAACGATGGAAGAATTAATAAGGAATTTAAAAGCTGAAGAATTCACACGAAAAGCCCAAATTAGGATGAAACGAATAAGAAACGCTAATCTGGTCATTATTGATGATCTAATGTTTATGGCGATAGATCAGAGAGAAGCTAACCTCTTTTTCCATCTCATCAATGACTTACATGACAAAACCTCAATTATATTAACTTCTAATAAGGGTCCAAGTGAGTGGGGCGAGTTATTAGGTGATCAAGGGATCACTACAGCCATTTTGGATAGGGTTCTACATCGTGTAGAAGTCATTCAATTTCACGGTGAAGACAGTCATCGAATGAAGAATCGAACTTCCATATTTAAGGAAGAAAGTGTTCAGAATTAATTAGCAAAAAGTGTTCATTTTTACTTGACGCTTACAAACTTGCATCAATCTTCACACTTTCCCTTTTTTCCATTCGGAAAGACCCCCTTTATATCTACTCTTACGTTTCTCTATCTTAATGCCTTCACGCTGAGATTTTAATCAATCATTTTAGACTTTCCATGATAGCACGATTAGGACAATATCAGAAATAATCCCCTTTAGCTCTTTGTATTTTCTAGTTTATAAAAAACGGAATTAGATCAACTCTTACCATGGTCACCAACAACCCCAGAGGAATGTCAAATTCCAAGTAAATCATTATTAAGCATACACGAACCCTCACCCAAATCATAGGTGAGGGATATTTGACGTTTACGTTTGTTTTTCTAATGAACTGCGAAAGTCAGGTTATACGTCACAAATGATTGTATGTATAAGATTTATATTATTAGTTTTAAGGTTGTTTAATATATAATTTTTTTCTAATAAAAGTGTGTAATTTCTTGTGTTGAAGAAGGGGGGGGTAAATGTAAAAAAATCTCTTATTTTAAAAGAATAGGTTGTTAATCTATTATTCATATCCTTATTAATAACAAAAGAGGAGAAGGGGAGTTGTTTTATGCAGTCCCAAATGACTTATATTCTTGATTCCGATTTTGATAATATTACAGACCCAATATTAAGGAGCTTTCTAAATACAAAAAGTAACTACGAATTGTTCATAAGGGCCAAAAAGCATCCGTGTGGAGAAAATATCTCTAAGCTAAATAGAGCTTTTAAAAAGCACTATACAGAAATTCAATTAATTAGTTATATTTCACAACTTATAAACCATTACTCCAGGGATTTTTACAGAAAGAAAAGTAGAGAAAAGTACTTTTATGTGTATGCTTTTGAAAATGAATACATTCTCGATAACAAGAACTTCAATCAACAACTGGAAAACAACACACAAGAGGTGGAGTCATTAATTGAAATATCTTCTTTGCTTGAAGCCATACAGGATCAGACAATTTACGAAACGCTTATACGTCTAACGGATAGACAATTATTAATTATTAACCTTCATTTTGTTCACCAGTTAAGTCATACAGAGATAGCCGAAAAATTAAAGGTGAGTCAACAATCTATCTCTAAAACAATCAAAAAAATATTGAATAAATTAAGAGACTCTATGGAAACTGGGGGTAATTGATTATTATGACTAATCTAGGGTTATATGAACTCACATATAAAATAAAAAAGGACAAAGAGAAAGACGATGCTATCATGGAAATTATTTCATTATTTGAACCTAAAATCAAAACAAAAACCAAAACCTTGGATGTTCATACCGGTGAAGATTTAAAGCAAGAACTAACCATTGAAATTACTAAAGCTCTAAAAAGGTTTGACTTAGAAAGAGCACCTAACTTAACAGAATACATGAAAAATAAACAACACAAAGAGAAAGAGGGCGATTCGTGTGAATAAACAAATAGTTAAAGCTATCCCTGTATTTGAAGGGGCTTCTTCACTAAACACGTTAAATGATAATAATCCTTTAAACACAATAAATGTTAACTTCTATTGGCGTTCGGGGGTTAAAGGAAAGGGAATTACAGTTGCCATTTTAGACAGCGGTTGTGATACACAACATAGTAACCTCTCTTCTAGGATAGTAGATGGTGCTAACTTTACAGAAGAAGACGGAGGCCATTTTAAAAAAATTGATGACTATAACGGTCATGGTACACATGTAGCTGGGGTGGTCAGTTCAAATAATTCTAATGGTCAAATTACTGGTGTTGCACCTGAAGCAAAACTTATGATTGTAAAGGTCTTAGACAAAAATGGGACAGGTAGTATTGAGAATCTAATAAATGGTATTTATTTTACAATCAATTGGCGAGGTAGCGGTAACGAACGCGTTAGAGTTATTTGTTTGTCTTTAGGTACTGATGAAGATAATGAGCAACTATATGAGGCTATTAAATTTGCTAACAGTCAAGGGGTTGTAGTGGTAGCAGCATCTGGTAACCAAGGAACGGGAAATATAAAAGATGTCAACTTGGGGTATCCTGGCGCCTACAATGAAGTTATACAAGTTGGGGCTATTGATGAAAACCTTAAAATAACTGATTTTTCAAACTTGAATAACCAAATGGATATATTAGCTCCTGGTGAAAACATAAATTCAACACACCTCACTAATAGCTATAAGCGAATGTCTGGAACGTCAATGGCGGCACCTTTTGTGGTTGGAGCGCTCAGTTTGATAATTCAAGATATAGAGATGAAATTAAATAGGACAATCTCAGAAACTGAAATATACGGACAACTAATTAAGAACACAAAAAAATTAGGCTACCCGTTCAATGTTGAAGGGAACGGTTTAATTTATTTGAATAAAGGGTTGTGACTTTTTAATCTGTTACCTTATTAATTTATATAAAAATATAAAATTAATAAGGAGGTGTTATAATGGCTAGATCAATCATTGTCTATACTCAATCTGCTTGTGGACATTGTCAAAGACAAATAGATTGGATGGTTGAAAACCAAATACCATTTGAACAACGTGAAATATCAAATGAAATATTTAGAACTGAATTTCTAAATATGAATGGAGAAGGAACACCGCTTACGGTTATAAAAAATAATAATGCTTCCGAGGTCATAACTGGATTTAATAAGGAAACATTAACAAACAAGTTTTTAAAATAAGAGGGGTGTGATCGTGTGACAAGCGAAAACATATTCAAATGTTACTGTCAGGCTAGAAAAGCTCAGGCCTTTTATTCAAAATGTTTAGATCAGCATGACTCTAGCCCGGAGGAAAAAGAGATTATTTACGAATTAATAGCAGATGCAGCCAAAACATCAAAGAAACTAAGGGATTACTGCAGTAAATAGCTTTTACTCGAATCTTCCAAGTAGATTGGTGACATAGCCAAGCGGTAAGGCAAAGGTCTGCAAAACCTTCATCCTCGGTTCGAATCCGGGTGTCACCTCCATTTTAATTTAAAAACAAAACCTCCTTTTGTGAAAGAGGTTTTGTTTTTATTATATTTGTCTTTAATAATCACAGGGTTTAATCAGTCTTTTTCATCAAGTAAATGATGCGAATTGAACATAAATGAACGCAACAAGGATGAACAATGCAAATATAATCATTAAAAAGCGAGCTACATTTTCTAATTTTTTAATTTTTAGATGACACACGAACAAACATGACCAAGAGAAGATTAAAAATAAAGGTATAACTGGAAGTGATGTTGGGGAAAAAATTAACCAGCCAACAAGACCAAATAATGCAACCCCCAGCACAATTATTCCAGTGAAAATATTGATTGATAGTTTAGTTTTTCGTTTCTGATCTGAAAGCATTTTAAGGTCTACATTAACAGGTTGAAACATTGCCCCCATGTATATTTGGCTGAATAATATTAATGCATGTGAAAGGTATAGTCCAAGTAAACCGTAATATAGCAAATGGCTTTGCATTAGGCCGTCCATTAACAGGAAGCCATAAAAGTTTAGTAAAAAGATTACGAGTAGTAGGATTATTAGTATTAATCTTTGGGATGCAGCCTTGGAAGGTTTTCTCACAAAATAGAAGATTGAAGTGTTGGCAATTAAAACAATAAAAAACCAGACATACGGCAATGACTCATGGAATACAAAAGTCAAAATAGAAACTAATAGTGAAAATAAAAGCCCAGATAGCCCTGCTAGAATAAGAAAAGATGTTCTAAACGGAAAGATTTCTCTGTTTAATTCTTTGCCTATTTCCCTACTCTCCCCAAATTCAGATATTGCTTCCTCTTCTGCTTGCTTTTTGCTGAAACCTTCTTTTTCATACGCCTTTGTTTTTTGATTTATATGAAGTGTGAATTCTTCTTTCATATCGCGTTTGTTTTCGTCATTGAGCTCTACGTGATGCAAAATACTCTCAACATATTGTTTTGATTTACTCATTAGATTTCCCCTCCTTGTTTACTTCACTGATTACTTTGTTGACAAGTTTCCAACTCCTTAGTTTTTCCTGATGGACATCCAATCCAAGGTTAGTAATTGTATAATATTTCCTTCTGCCACCGTGAGACTCATTTCCCCAATAAGAATCAATGTATTTTTTTCTTTCGAGACGTTTCAATACCGAATAAAGCGTACCGTCACTAAGTTGATAATCCCCATCACATAATTTATTGACTTTAGAAATAATTCGGAAGCCGTAAGTATCACTGTGTCGAAGTATAGATAGAATCATTAAATCCATATTACCTTTCCATTGTTCTCTATCCAAATCAAGCCACCTCCTTTTTCTCTTAATAAAAATCGTAACACATATTACATAGTAATACAATGTACTTAACAATAGAAGGTTGTTAATTTTTCTCGTTTTTCCTTTTTATTAAATGTAGTTAGTAATACACAAAGGAGGTGAGCGTTTATGATCAAGAAACAGAAGTTAAAAACCACTGAGAACATTAAAGCTCAGTACATGACGTACTGCAAAGTGGGTGATCCTGAGGATGGTTTTGATCTCTGTATTTTATGTTTAAAATGTGAAGCCACCATGGCTGTCTACTCGGATGGCAGTGAATCATTTTTACACTGCGGTTGCTAATAGTAACCTTAACCCAGAAATATAAGGAGATGATTGTATGTTTCAAATTATTGACGGTGCGCATCTTAAAGGTGAAGATGTCACAAACATGCTAGATGAACTTAAAAGTTTGGAGGCGTATCAAGAGTTAGTTGACACTCTCGCAGAAGCGTCAGGAGCTTCTATGGAAAATATGAAGCTTCAAAAAACGTATCAATTCAATGGCGTTAGTAACGAAAAAGCAGTCGGAAACTTTTACGGGAAGACATTGACCGTTACTGATGAAGATGAAAAGGTTTTGATCGACTATAGTGATGTCCAATATGAAAACAACGAGTCAGACGATGTTGTATTCTTATCTGGTAGCATGCTTGCTGAAGTTGACGGAAAGAAGATTCAAAGAATATTTAATACAGTTGATGGCGGTATTGAAGTCGTAGAAAAAGAAAGAAATCCAGAATTTGAACTGAAGGATGCTTATCACGAAGACCTTCCGGATAATCCAAATTTCAAACTCGGTGACTATTCATCCGATGATGTTGAAGCAAATTCTTGGTATGAATTTTGTGCGCCAGGTGGTTATCAACATTGCGGCGCAGGGTGCGGTTACAATTTAGAAGATGGGGGAGGCCCTCCAATAAACTCAACTGACCTATGTTGTGTGGGCCATGACCAATGCTGGGCAGCACATGGTTCATGGGACCCTTGTTGCGATAAAAGCTTTTTAGATTGTCTGTCTGGCATTTACACGGCCACTGCAATTGCCGCTAGAGCTGCCTTCACAGTAAATTCTCTAAGATGTTAATTAACTAAAAGGTCATCCTTTAAAGGGTGACCTTTCTTTCGTATTGTTACATGTTATACATCACATTCCGCAGTTATATTAACTCTTAACGCTATGTTCGCATCTGACTATGTGGTTATTCCCACAAATACTGAAAAATTTTCATATAATGCTATTGAACGATTCCTTGGTACGGTTGAAGAAGTTAGTCAACAAAAAAAGGATCTTATTGGTAAAGATATTAAAGTGGCTGGTATTTTACGTTCGTTACATGATAAACGTCGTACAGATAATAAAATATTCTCTGAGATGATGGAAGAATCGTATAGTCATTTAATGTTTAATACAGTGATCCATCGTAAAGCCGCAACAGGGAGACTGCCTATTTTCGGTCTATATGATAACAGTGAGTTAAAAGTTGCAATAAATGAGCATGAAAAATTTGTAGAGGAGTTGTTAAATAATGTCCAAAGCAGATGAAATAAAGAATAAACTAAATAAAAACTCGAATGCTACTAAACAATACCTAGAAGCTTTTGAAAATCACGAGGAACAAGAAGCTGAAAACCATGAATTTTCCTCAGGGGATATAAATAAAGAAGAGCAAATTAAACGGTTGAAACAATCCGCACAAAAGAAAAAGATGGAAGACACGCATGTGAGACAAACCTTTTTAATCGAAAAAGAATTAGCAAAAGAGTTGGATGAAATAACAAAAGAAAACGCTCGTGGTTTTAAAACAGAGTTTATTAATTATGCTATTTCGCAAGGACTAAAAGATATAAACAAGGATTGAGGGTTCCTCTTGATTCGAAAAAATGTAAATGTATCTAATAGTGTACATTTTTTAGGTATTTGTCTTTTTTGGCCATTGGATTATATATATTTTCTGCAGAAGAATATGAAGAAGGTATCACCAGATTCCATTTAAATCTAGATGGACTGTTAGCGTAGAAAAAAGCTAGGGTAGATCCTAGCTTTTTTCTTTCATAATCGGATGAGTTTTATAAAGGCCTCAATTTTGATTAGAAGATTATATTAATTAAGATTACAGAACCAAGTAACACAATTAAAAAATCTATAATTGCCCACTTCTTATTTTTTTCTATTAAAGACTTATAAAATTGATACACACAACTTATGAAGAGAGCAACTATTACTAATAAAAGACCAACACTATCATTGGTTCCTTCATTACCCAAGATCATTCCTCCCGCAAACAACAACAAAATAGTAACTACGCTTCCATAAACAACTTTAATCGTTTGATTATTTTTATTTTTTTCTTTACTCATAATAACCTCCCTTAATTAATTATCTCGATTAAACTAAAATTCCTAGTTAGTGAGTTGAACAAGAAATATTGTTTAAATGGTGAATCTAATAGACCATAAGATTAAATATTTGTAATTACACCTTGGTCTAAATAGTTTATCACAAAGTCATTGAAACATTGCTTACTAATAATAGTTTACTAGTTTTCACCTATTTTTTAAATATATTTTATTACCAAATTTTTTGAAAATTACACTTGAAATTATTACCTTAAATGGTAGAATGTAATTGTCGGATTCGGCCGAATTCTGATTTGTTATTCTGTTAAGAAAATTCAATTTCTATTGCGTTCAGTATAGCAAAACAAAAAAATATAATTAAATACAAAAAGGAGAGGTTACTATCTTTTTCAAAAAAGGAGCTATTCTAATTTTAATTGGAACACTTTTACTAAGTGTAGGATTACCTCAAATTAGTAATTCTGTAAGTGCATCTTCTGGAGACGATTTCGAAAAAATTGATGAGGTAGGAACACAATCGCTTGATCCTGGAGGTGGAAGTAGTGATGATTATTATTTGCACAGCATAGATATTGAATCGACTACTGATTATTATGATAATACTAATGAAACAGCTTTGGCATTAGCAATAGCTGCAGTTGTACCTGGCGTCTCTCAAATTACGGCATTAGACCGGGCCCTAAGATTAATTGCATTAGGATTTGCTTATGATGCGTATTCTAACGAGGCTAGTCAAGGACATGATTTTACTGTTACTCAACGTACTTATTTGTATCACGAAGCGTCTGGTGATAATGTAGGGTTCTATACTGTAACTGTCAGAAATACTACTACTGGAGAAACTAGAACTACTAGTCACTCCCTCTCACGTGGGCACCATTAATAGAGTTGCGAAAATCGATATTGATATGAAATAGAACATAAATGATTTACTTAGGCTACTTTTCTCAATAACTTTAGAGAAAAGTAGCCTTGTTTTAGTTTATTAAAGCACCTTCAAAATTTGTGATATTGTTATTTGGATAGATTAGTATTTATTTTTGTGAAAAAATTCCTCTAATTCTTTTAGTTCTTGACTAGTTAATGTAGTTGATTCAAGTTCTTTCGATTCTTGAGTTTTTTTAAACCACTTAGGAAGGACTTCTTTTGAGTTATTTAAGTCTCCGTGTTCGAAGCCTTGAACATATACACCTTCTCTTTTTAACTTTTCTTTTTCATCCAATAAGTGAATCATCAAACCAATTGGATTCTTTATGTCTTGGTGAAGTTCGACTCTGTTATTGATCATTCGAGTTAAATGTTTCAACTCTTCATCTTTTTTATCACCAAACACACTAGCCGCCATCCTTGATAACCTATTAAAAGCATCTAAGTTAATTTCATACCCTTTTGACAACTGATTCAATTCTTGTAATAAATCTTGACTTATATCACTCCCACTTTGTTGTGCAACCTGTAATTCTTTAGATTGAAAGTGACTAATTGTGAATATAAGTTTGTCCACTCTTCGACTTTTTCTGACTTCTTCAAATGAAACTTTTACATCTGTCTTAGTATTTAATTCTTGAATTGCATAATTAATTACCCGACTTTTTAAATGACCGTATTGTTTGTATTTCTCCTTAGGAATACCTAACATTTCTTTTAGTTGATCAACTGATACTTTCCACTTCCCAATGTATTGCCATTTTTTCATTAATTCATATAATCGGATTGCATAAGCACTTTTTAAAGATAAGATGTTACTTAAACGATAAGACGTAAAAGCTTGCTTTAATTGTAGCAAATAAGGTTTTAACTTTGGGTCAAAGCCAAACTCAATCCTTCCTTGACCTTCTATGTATTCAACATGAGATGCCCAATTACAAATTAACCAACCGCCATCCTTACGTGGTATTTCTATTACTTTAGACATCAATCCTCTTATAACTTCTTTAGTTTGTGTATAATATTCACGACCTTCTAACCCTAACAAATTATGAAATTCACGAATTTCTATTTCATAGGTTTTGAAATCATCATCATCAGGTTGAATCATACTCACTGCTGTTAAAGGTTAAAATAATTTTTTGCTCCCGTGTGGTTAAAGAATGGCGATGGCGCGCTTCTATTAAATTATTCGATTTAGTTACTAAGTGCTCTGAATTCACAAACATCTACCCTACGTTTGTAAGAAAGCAAAAGATCTCATACCCTTTTGCACAAGAATTAGTATCTTTTGCAGAAGCGATGGAAGTGAAAGGGTATTATTTTAATACAAATATCATTTCAAAAAAAGTGATGCAACCTAGTGAGTGGGTTCAGAATAATTTAGAAATTGGCTTGTACGACCTTGTTTATTATGTGAAAAGGGTTAGAGAAATTGATGGCGAACCCGCTATTATTATAGAAAATTGGGTATCAATGGACCGCTGTCCTGGAATAGATCGAGCTGAATTGAATAATATGGGGATTTTTAAGTCAATAGAAGAATGTGCAGATGTTGAAATTACATATGGTGTGCGAAGCTTTGCAGCCAAAGGATTAAATGAAGAGGAAGCGAGGTTACTAGGCTTAAGTATCGGAGAACCTGTGTTATATTTTGATCAACAAACATTTGGTCCAAATGATGTACCTTTAGAGTGTTCGAGAATCGTTTTAAGAACAGATCAATATGAGGTGACTTCAGTATTAAAGCGTTAGCCATAATAAAAAGCTCAAATAAGGTTGTAAGCCTTTTTTGAGCTTTTTTGATTAGTGTTGTTATGAGTGGTTTTGGTTTCGTCTACGGTTACGTTTATTACCGCCACCTGATTGTTGCTTGTTATTATTGGATTTTGAGTAGTTTCGGCGTCTACGCCCGTCACCACTGCGGTCATTGTTACGTTGACGACGACCATTGCCACCACCGCCACCACCGCCACGCTTTTGATGTCCACCTTTAACTTTTCTTACACGAAGTGGCTCAACAGATGATAAGTGAACAGGGGTTTGGCTTGGTTCTTTTGTTAGAAGTTTGATTGCAGATGCAACGACATCAACAGCATCTTCTTCTGATAATAAGCGCTTAGCAGCTTCACGGTAGTTTTCACCCTCGTTATTCCAAACCGTTTGTCTTAATTGTTCGATTGCCCCTTCTTGAAGGCCTTCCATGACATCGCGATACGTTGGGAATAATTGTTTTTCAATCTTGCGCTTCGTCAATTTCTCAATCGTTTTTAAATGATCCATTTCACGTGGTGTGACAAAAGTATAAGCACTTCCTTTTTCACCTGCACGACCAGTACGTCCGATTCTATGGACATAACTTTCAGGGTCTTGTGGTAAATCAAAGTTGTAAACGTGTGTGACACCAGAGATATCTAGACCACGTGCAGCAACATCTGTTGCCACTAAGATCTCTGTTGCTTGTTCTTTAAAGCGACGAATAACCTTTTCACGCTTTACTTGTGGGATATCACCATGAATTCCTTCAGCAGAATAACCACGTTTCATTAACCCTTCAACTAGTTCATCAACACGTTTCTTCGTTCTTCCGAAAATAATGGCAAGGTCAGGTGATTCAATATCTAATGAACGACAAAGAACATCGAACTTTTGATTTTCCTTAACATCATAGTAATATTGATCAATATGATCGACGGTTAACTGTTTAGCTTTAACTCGAACGATTTCTGGTTGATTCATAAACTTCTCAGCTAATAATTGAATACGCTTTGGCATTGTTGCAGAGAACAATAACGTTTGGTGCTCTTGAGGCATTTCAGCTAATATCGCTTCAATGTCTTCAATAAAGCCCATATTTAACATTTCATCAGCTTCATCTAATACGACCGTGTTAATGTTTTGGAGTTTAATAGTTCTGCGGCGAATGTGATCTAGTAAACGGCCTGGTGTTGCTGCGATTAATTGTGGTTTACGCTTTAGTGCACGAATTTGTCTGTTAATATCTTGACCACCGTAAATAGGCACTGTCTGAACACCTTTAATTTGTCCAATACGGTTAAGTTCTTCAGCTACTTGGATGGCTAATTCGCGTGTTGGTGCAATGACAATTCCTTGTATATTTGGGTTTTTTGGATCTATCTTTTGAATCATTGGTACACCAAAAGCTGTCGTCTTTCCTGTACCTGTTTGTGCTTGCCCAATTAAGTCTTTCCCTTCAATTGCTGTTGGGATCGCTTGTGCTTGAATTGGGGTTGTTGTTTCAAACCCCATTTTAGCTAATGCGTTTAACACATCTGCTTCAATGTTTAGTTCGTAAAATGTTTTCAAACTTGTTCCTCCTAAATTTTGCTTTACCTATATTATTTACATAAAAAAAGTAGCCATGCTTAATGTGGGAAAAAAAGTGGACTCCTACATTTAAGGTAGCTACGTGACTTTTCTTCTTATGGGCAGTTAAGACATAAGAAACGATCTCTTTACTGCATAAGTGCAACTACGCCTTTATTTATTGTTTCATACGGGACGCTCATATGAACTGTTGATTGGCGAGTTTACTTTAAATTAATTATATAGACGATTTATTATAACCCGTTAATATAATAATGTCAATTTTTACCCTTGCCCGAGTTGATTATTTACGAAAGTTTTTGGTAAATGATGTATAATACACAATTAGGGAGGGATGAGATTTTGAAACATTTTAAATGGTACTTCACAATTTTAATTTTCAGCGTATTACTAAGCGCTTGTTCAAGTGATCCTACTATTACATTTAGTGATGAGAATTTAGAGAATGCGGTTTTAGAAGAGTTAAGACTTGATGAAGAAATCGAGTATAGTGATGTAGAGGAAGTTACTGAACTTAACCTTTCGAATGAAGGGGTTGAAGACCTACAAGGAATAGAAGCTTTTGATGGTTTAGAGGTCTTAATATTAACAGAAAATGAGATCAGTGACTTATCACTGGTTATGGATTTACAAGCGTTAGAAGAGATTACTGTCATTGATAATCCACTATTAGAAGATAATCAACAAAGAAGTATGTTGGACGAATTGTCCGAACAAGGTGTAACGGTGATTGATGAGCAACAGATTGGTGATCCTAATGGTCCAGGTGGGTTTTTATGGCAAGTGGAGCATGAAGGCACAACGGTATATTTACAAGGGACTATTCATGCTGGAACAACAGATTTCTATCCACTGCATGAGAAGATTGAAACAGCTTATTATGAAGCTGATGTTATTGTTCCTGAAATTGATTTAAATGATGTTAACATGTATGAAATGCAGCAAACACAGCAGGAGTTAGGTATGTATCAAGATGGTACGACAATTGATGAACATATTTCTGATGAGCTTTATGAAGAGTTAGAAGCAACAATTGAAGAGTTAGGGATGGATATGGAGATGTTTGCAAGTTTCAAACCATGGTTATTGTCATCATTAATCCAAAGCTTGAGAATTCAAGAATTAGGTTATCTTCATGGTGTGGATGATTACTTTTTGAATCAAGCTGTATTAGATGATAAAGAAGTGATTGCCTTAGAAACAGTCGAATCACAATTGGACGTGTTAGCGAGTCCGCCAGAGGAATACCAAATAACGATGCTTGAAGATTCAATTGTAAATCTTGATTCATTTGATGAGGAATTGACCAGAATGTTCGAGTTGTATAAAGAAGGCAATCAAGAAGAGCTTATGGATTATTTGTTTGATGAATCAGTAGAGCCATCAGAGGGTGAGGAAGCCTTTATGGAAGCTCTTAATGATGATAGGAATTATGATATGGCAAGTCAAATTGATGAATTTTTACAATCAGGGGATGAGAAGACTTACTTTGTCATTGTTGGGACGGCTCATTTAATTGTTGAGCCACATATCGTTTCAATATTAGAAGATGAAGGTTATGATGTTGAACATATTCATTAAAGGAAGCCATGATTTCAAAGTTTATAAATTTTGATATAATATTTTCCATAAACTAAAACTACATAAAGGAGACGAACTATGATTAATGTAACTTATTCTGGCAATGAACAAGAAATCTTAAATAGCCAAAAAGTTTCCCGCCTTCAATCAATTCATGATAATTTATACGCCAAAAAAGGAGCCGGTCATGATTTTTTAGGATGGTTAGATTGGCCAAGTAACCTTTCTGATTCGTTTCTACAAAATATTAAGGATACAGCTGAGGAAATTCAAAAGCAGGCTGATGTCTTAATTGTCATTGGAATTGGTGGGTCTTACTTAGGTGCTAAAGCGGTAATTGAAGCGTTAAAGCCTCATTTTGAGAAGAATCCGCAGTTTGAAGTGTTATTTGCAGGTCAACATGTTAGTGGTGCTTATTTAAAACAACTCATGAATTATGTGGAGGATAAAGAAGTCGCAATTAATGTGATCTCGAAGTCAGGTACAACGACAGAACCGGCGATTGCTTTTCGATTTTTACACAAGTATATGGAAGACCGTTATGGACAAGAGGCCTCAGAACGCATCTATGTCACAACGGATGAAAACAAAGGTGCGTTATTAAACTTAGCTAAAGACAGAGGTTTTAAGCGTTTTGTCGTACCGGATGATGTTGGAGGGCGTTATTCTGTCTTTACTGCTGTGGGGTTATTACCGATTGCAGCTGCAGGCTTTGATGTTAATCAGTTGTTAAAAGGTGCTAAACAAGCTGAGGATGAATTATCCACGTTTGATGCTGAAAACAACCCAGCTATTAAGTATGCTGCTATTCGTCATGCTCTATATGAGCAAGGGTACACTAATGAAGTGTTAGCAACGTTTGAACCGAAGTTAAATTACGTTCAAGAATGGTGGAAGCAGCTTTATGGAGAGAGCGAAGGGAAAGAACAAAAAGGGATCTTCCCTGTATCAGTCACTTATACGACAGACCTTCACTCATTAGGCCAATACATTCAAGATGGAAAAAGAGACTTATTAGAGTCTTTCTTAATTGTTGAGGAAGCGGGTGAAGATCTAGAGCTATTTGAAGCAGAGCAAAATGCCGATGAGCTCAATTATTTAGCTGGTACATCTTTACACGATTTTAATTTAGTAGCATATGAAGGAACATCAAAGGCTCACTTATCAGGCGGTGTTCCACAGATTGGGATCAGATTGCAAAAAGTTGATGAGTATCATATTGGCTACTTATTGTACTTCTACATGTTAGCCTGTGCATATAGTTCATACTTACTAGATATTAACCCATTCAATCAGCCAGGTGTAGAAGAATATAAGACTAATATCTTTAAACTTCTAAAAAAACCAGGATATGAAACAGAGTGATAAGAATTCCCAAATAAGCAACATTGAACTGTTCTCAAAGGGCGGTCAGTGTTAAGGTGACCCGATAATGATTCGGGGTCACGTTTTTAAATATCATCTACGTAAAAATCCCCAGCTAGAGCTATTTTGTTAGGTTCTCAGCTGGGGTATATAATTCATTTGTGGAGTTATTTAATTTGATAAATTCTTGCTTCATATGGCTTTAATACAGTTTCATCGACTTCTGAGTAATTGTTTAATAGTAAATGATCTAACTCGTATTGAGATAAATCAATAGTAGTGCTTTCTTCACTTAAGTTGGTTAATACGAGAACTTGGTCACTTTTTAAAGTTCTTGTGTATGCAAAAACAGTCTGTGAAGTTTCAAAAACAAGGTTATATTTACCATATGTGAAGATTTCATCAGATTTTTTAAGTTGAATCATGTTTTTGTAGAATGAAAGAACTGAATTAGAATCTTTCAGCTGTGATTCAACATTGACTGTTTTATAGTTAGGGTTTGTTTTTAGCCAAGGTGTACCAGTTGTAAAGCCAGCATTCGATTCAGCAGCCCATTGCATTGGTGTTCTGGAGTGATCACGACTCGTCACATTTAATGTGCCAATAATCTCTTGGGAACTGACACCTTTTTCGATTTGTTGTTTGTAAAAGTTATGGTCTTTAATGTCATTAAAGTCATTAATTGAAGAAAAATCAGCATTAGTCATTCCAATTTCTTGACCTTGATAGATAAACGGTGTGCCTTTCATGAAGAAATACATAACACCTAAAGCTGTTGCGCACTCGTACCAGTATTGCCCGTCATTTCCCCATGTTGTAGGTGCCCTAGGGATGTCATGATTCTCTATAAATAAGGCATTCCAACCGTCTTTATCTAAAGCGTGTTGCCACTTCGTTAACACTTCTTTCAGTTTCGGTACATCAACACCAGCATTCGAATCACGATCCCACAAATCTAAATGTTCAAATTGAAAGATCATGCTAAACTTACCTTCGTTTTTTCCAACCCATTTGTAAATATCGTCTGTATTAACCCCGTTGGCTTCACCGACGGTCATAATATCATAGTTTGAAAACGTTTCGTCATATAATTCACCTAAGTAGTTGTGAATCCCATCTACATTCATCATATGTTCCCATGGTGGTTCAGTAGAGCTTTGGCCATTTGGTAGACCCTGTGTCTTTTTGATGTGACTAATAGCATCAACTCTAAATCCATCAATTCCTTTATCTAACCACCAATTAATCATGTTGTAAATAGATTGTCTCATGTCTTTGTTTTCCCAATTTAAATCAGGCTGTTTGACTGAGAAAATATGCAAATAGTACTGTTTTGTCTGTTCTTCATACTTCCAAGCTGGTCCACCGAAAATACTTTCCCAGTTGTTCGGTTGATCAGCCCAAATGTACCAATCACGCTTAGGGTTATCCTTTTGAGAACGCGATTCAATAAACCAAGGGTGTTCATCACTTGTGTGATTGACCACTAAGTCTATAATCAGTTTCATGTCTCGCTTGTGTGTTTCTTCTAATAAACGATCAAAGTCTTCCATCGTACCAAACTCTTCTAATACGGCTTGATAATCACTAATATCATATCCGTTATCAGCATTTGGTGATTTATAAAATGGGCAGACCCAAATAACATCAATACCTAAGTCTTTTAAGTAATCGAGTTTATCAATTATACCTGGTAGGTCGCCAATTCCGTCACCATTTGAATCATAGAAACTTCTTAAATATATTTGATAGGCTACTGCCTCTTTCCACCAAATTCTTTCCATAACCATACCCTTTCTAGTTGTTCAGTTTACAAGACCCTCGTTTAATTAGTGTAGAAGAAACGATTTTGTTTATGTCTTGTGTGTTTGGTTGATTAATCTTATCTATTAATAAAGAACTAGCTTGAAAACCAAGTTCATAAATTGAAATATCAACAGATGTCAAAGGTGGTCTTAAGTGCTCAGAGATTTTATGATTGTTAAAGCTAACGATTGATACATCATTAGGAACAGTAATCTTCAACTCTTCTAAATACCTTATTAACTCATAAGCTACTAAGTCGTCATGAGTGACAATAGCTGTTGGTGGTTCTGACATGTTCATCAGTTGAATAACTGAATCACGATCAATACTAGCTGTCATTTCTTGGTGAAATATATAGTCTTCTTGATGCTGAATACCAGCCTCTTTCAAAGCTTGCTTATAGCCAGTTAAACGATCTTGTGATACAACAAAGTCTAAGCTACCACCTACAAAGGCAATCTTCTTATGACCTAACTCAATTAAGTGCCCGACAGCTTCTTTCGAGTTTTGGACATTGTTATTATCGACATAAGTAAACTGGTTTTGATTGATACTCGGTCTACCGACGATTGTAAATGGAAAAGAAGAGCTAGCTAAGTAATCTAACGTCTTATCATTCTCTTTTGAATATAGCAAGATGATGCCATCGACTCGCTTTCCCTGTACCATTGAGACGACTTCATTATATACTTCTTCTTCAGTGGCGCCTGTCGTTAAATATAGACCGTATTGGTTCGCGTGCGCTGTTGAAGAAACACCTCTTAATACTTCTGAGAAGAAAGGGTTTTGAAATGATAAAGTAGCGGAATTTGCCATTACAATCCCGATAGTATTTGTTTTATTGACAACGAGGTTACGCGCTTGGAAATTAGGGTAATACCCTAATTCTTCCATAACTTCACGTACACGCTTTTTGGTTTCCTCTGTAATTCTAGAGTTATTAGCGATGACACGTGAAACAGTTGAAGGCGAAACATTAGCCTTTTTGGCAACATCTTTTATTGTAACGCTCATAGTAACACTCCTCTTTATTTAACAGCCCCATCTGTAACACCTTTTATAATCGCTCTTTGAGCAAAGAAGTAACCAATAATGACTGGTAGAATTGCTAAAGTAAGACCTGCCATCGCAAGGTGCCATTGTGTAGTGTATTGACCAAAGAAATAGAACATTCTTAAAGGAATCGTCTCACTACCAGGGCTATTTATTACTAGAGAAGGTAGTAAGTAATCGTTCCAAATCCAAATAGTATTTAGTATTCCAACGGTGACAGTGATGGGCTTTAACATAGGGAAGATGATATACCAAAATATTTGAAATTTATTTGCCCCATCAATTCTCGCTGCTTCATCTAAAGTTTCCGGGATGTTATTCATTGCCCCGTGATATAAGAAGATAGACAAGCTAGAGCCAAATCCTAAATACATAAAAATTAAGCCACCGCGGTTTAATAAATCGACTTCACCGAAAAGGGAAACTAATGGAATCATAACAGATTGAAACGGGATTAGCATCGCAGATATGAATATGAATAAAATGACTGTGCTTACTTTGCTTTTAGTTCGTGCTAAGGCATATGCTGCCATTGCTGAGAAAAAGATAATAATAATAATACTTAGTCCAGTAACTAACAATGAGTTGAATAAAGTTTGTAAGAAATTCATTTCATGAAATGCTTCAATGTAGTTACTGAAATCAAGGGAGGATGGCAAGTTTAATGTTCCTTCAAATAGCTCACGCTGTGATTTAAATGAGTTAACGAACATTAAGTAAAAAGGCGCGATCCATATTAGCCCGAGTAAAACTCCAAGAAGTTCTAAGCGCCACTTTTTCCATTTCATTACATCTGCACCTCCCGTTTCTTACTAAAGTAAACTTGAACTAGTGTAATGGCTGCTACTACGATGAAGAAAATAACTGCTTTAGATTGAGCGTATGCAAATGAGTTTTGAACGAAAGCAGTATTGTAAATTTCCATCGCTAACATTTCAGTCGAATTGTATGGACCACCATCTGTTAAGGCTAAGTTCTGATCATATATCTTAAACGTATTAGATAACGTTAAGAACATACTAACAGTAAATGCTGGTGCTACAAGCGGAAACACAATATGACGGAATCGTTGCCATGCTGATGCACCATCTATGTGGGCAGCTTCAATTAACTCTTTTGAAACGCCTTGTAAATAAGCAATATAAATTACCATTATATATCCAGACATTTGCCAACTCATTAAAATGACTAATCCCCAAAATCCTGTTGTAGTGGTAGCTAGCCAACCTTGCATAGCTTCAATTCCAAACGCTTGACCGATATTGGCAAATACTCGAATGAATATGAACTGCCAGATGAAACCTAAAATTAAACCACCGATAAGGTTTGGCATGAAGAAAACGGTTCTTAATAAGTTGTTTGTCTTTATTTTAGATGTCACGATTAATGCTAATGACAAACCTATAATGTTAATCAAGATTACACTGGCTACTGAAAACTTGATTGTGAACCATAAAGAGTTGATAAAACGTTGATCTTGTAAGGCGTTAATATAGTTTTGAAAACCGACAAAATCCCCTGTCGTAATACCATTCCATTCTGTAAAGGAATAATATGTACCAACACCAAGCGGTATAACAACAACTGTCATCAGTGCAAATAGAACAGGTGTTAGAAATAACCAGTATGATAAATCTTTCGTACGCACAATGATCTCTCCCTCTTTTAGCCTGAAAATGAAACAAAGTAGCAAAGCTGCTACTTTGTTTCAATCCTAGCTCTTTACAGCTTATTCTCTAGAGGACTTCCAAGCTTCTTGTGTCTCTGAGATAATTTCGTCCCAGCTAGCTTCTTCACTTAAGTATTTTTGAATTAAAGCACCTAATTGGTCTTCACCCCAGCCAGTTGGGTACCCCATAAACACCCAGCCAATTGTCTGGTCATTCTCAGAGTACTCATAAATTGTTTGGGATAGTGGGTCATTAATGTCTTCTACATCATAACCGTCATATGCAGGGATAAAGTTAAAGTCATTTACAACAGCTTCCTTGCCTAAGTCAGAAGTGTATAACCAATCTAGGAAATCTTTAGAAGCTTCTACAACTTCTTCATCTAAATTTTCATTAACAGCCCAATACATTGGAACGCCTACTGGTAGTAACCCTTCTTCATAACCTTCAACTGGAATAGGCATTATATCAGTATGTTCATTAGCAAATTCTTCGTCAATTCCTGCAATTGAAGGGTATACCCAGTTACCTTGTTGAATAATTGCTACTCGTTGTAATGAGAATAGTTCTTCAACTTGCTGTGAATAGTCTAAACTTACAGTTGGTTGTGCTGAGTATTCGTTTTGTAAATCAACAATGGATTTATAAGCTTCACTATATTCAAATTCTACTTCATTAGCTTCATATGCATCCATTACATTATGATCAAATTCAGGTGCTAAAAATGTGTTAGATAAGTGTAAGCCTGTTACCCACGCCTCTCCACCTGGAAAAGCAAATACAGCATCTAAACCTAACTCTTCTTTTTGAGCATCAAGTGTTTCTACAGCATCTACGAGATCATCAAAGCTATGGATTGACTCAACATCAATTCCAGCTTCTCCAAATATACGTGTATTATAAATAAAGCCGTAGCCTTCTTGGTTGTAAGGCAAACCATAAATTCCATCATTCGAAGTCACACCATCTAATGTACCTGGTAAAGCGGCATTAGCTGATTCAGTTTCAGATAAATCTGCTAAGTAGTCAGACCAATCTTCAACATCTTGCGGGCCACCAACATTGAAGATTGACGGCTCATTACCTGAGTTAAAGCGTGAGCGTAGAGCTGAACCGTAATCTTCACCACCACCAACAGTTGTAATGTTAATGTCAACACCTGGATTTTCCTCTTCATAAGTCTCAGCAAGTTGCTGAAACTCTTCCCTAAATTCTACTTTGAATTGAAATACGTCTACTTCTACTTGATCGTCGCTTGAACCTTCGTCACTGCCACAACCAGCAAGTAAAGTTCCTATTAACATAACTGAGCCTAACAACCCGGTACTCCATTTTCTCAACTTCATTGAAATAAATCCCCCTAAATAAGTTGGTTGTGAAAACGTTTGCACAAAACTGTAAAAAAATTGCACGAAAACGCTTTCACATCTGTTAACTGAAATAATACCATAGTGAAAACGTTTGCGCAATGAGTTTTTTTAATTATCTAAAACTAATAAACTAGCTCCTAGCATACCTGCTTCATTCCCAAAATTGGCTGTTTTAACATCAATTGGATTTAATATATGGTCATTCAATTGCTCTTTTAAAGTCTCAAACCAATATTCTGCGGACTCTGATACACCGCCACCAATTACAACACAGTCCATATCAAAAGTTGCTTGTAGAGAGCTAATAATGACAGCTAAATCAAAAGTGAATGCATTAATAAGTTCTTTAGCTTTAGGATCTTTGTCTGCATTTAGAAATAATTCTCTAGGTGAATATGGAAGGTTAGCTTCTTCAATTCGTCGTTTAAGGGCTGTTCCTGAAACATATTGTTCAAAACACCCATTATGACCACAAGGGCAAGGGTGACCATTTGGATATAAAATCATGTGACCAATCTCAGCTGCCCCCCCATTTGGTCCGCCCGAGACGATATAATCATCTAAAATAATTCCGCCTCCAAGCCCTGTACCTAAAGTTAAACAGACAGTTCGCTCGTACTCTTTAGCTGCGCCAATCTTTGCTTCAGCTAAAGCCGCAACATTAGCATCGTTATCAACTCGGACTAGTTTTCCAGTTGCTTGTTCAAGTTGTTTTTTTACTTCAGTTCCAGACCATCCAGGTAGCAAATCAGTCGCATAAACAACACGTCCTCGTTTTGAATCGACAAACCCATGTGTTCCAACTCCAATTCGTTCTACATCAGGGTGTTTCTCTAAAACGATTTTGATCTCTTTTTCTAGTGCATCATAAAGTGGAAAAGTTGTTGGGACTTGTTTATCTAAATGAACATTCAAATCTTCATCAACAATTCCCATTCTAATTTTTGTCCCGCCAATATCAACACCTAATACTTTCACGTGTCATCCCTCCAGTTATCAATGTTTATAAACAATGGACTCGTAAGGTCGCAATTTTATTAACTCATTTGATACTAAATCTTCGTAATTTTGAATTAAAACATCCCCCTTAGGATCGTCGTTGACTACAATAGTTTGATCACTAAAATTGCAATAAACAGTGAGTGTTCGACCTTCCTCTTCTCTTTTATAGGCAAATAAGTTCGAATGTTCACGGTGAATTAATCTGAACTTGCCTGTTGTTATTAAGTCTACTTCTTTTCTTAGGCTGATCAAATGTTTGTAGTAACTATAAATTGATTGTTTATTATTTAAATCGCTCTCAACGTTAATATGAGTGAAATTAGGATTAAGTTTAATCCAAGGTGTGCCTGTCGTAAAACTTGCTTGTTTTTTGGCTGTCCATTGTATTGGTGTTCTAGCGTTATCACGACTAACGTAGTGCACTTGGTCGAGTAGATCACTTTCGGAAGTTCCTTTTTTCTTCTTTTCTTCAAACATATTAAGTGTTTCGATATCTTTATACTCATTGATCGTTGGGAACTTAACATTCGTCATCCCAATTTCTTCACCTTGATAAATATATGGTGTTCCTTGAAGAAAGTGTAGACAAGTTGCAAGCATAGTTGCTGACTCATAACGGTAGTTTGTGTCATTACCGAAACGTGATACGACTCTTGGCTGATCATGATTATTCCAATACAAGCTATTCCAGCCTATATCATATAAGGCGTGTTGCCACTTTTCCAGATTTTCTTTTAAATCTGTTAAGTTTAACGGTTTGTAATCCCATTTTTCCTCTGGTCCATGGTCTAAGTCCATATGTTCAAAAGTAAAAATCATATTAACTTCACGGTTGTAAGGGTTTGTGTAAATTTGTGCATCTTCCGGTGTTGTTCCAGGCATTTCACCAACCGTTACACAATTGTAATGCGATAACACTTCATCATTCATTTCACGTAAAAACTCATGAATACGTGGTCCGTTCATGAAATAGGTACTTCCATCACCATTCGGCCCGTCTGGTAAACCAGGGTGTTTAGAAATGAAATTAATTACGTCCATACGAAAACCGTCTACCCCTTTTTGTAGCCACCAATGCATCATATCGTAAATACGCTGCCTTAGTTCAGGGTTCTCCCAATTTAAGTCCGGTTGTTTTTTACTAAATAAGTGTAAATAATATTTGCCTTTTTCCTGGTTATACTCCCAGGCAGAACCACCAAAAATAGATTGCCAGTTATTTGGTTTTTCTCGCCAAATATAATAATCTTCGTGATCCTTAAACCATTGGTGTTCATCTGATGTGTGATTAACAACTAGGTCCATCATTAACTTCATGCCGCGTTTATGTACTTCATCAAGTAATTGATCAAAGTCTTCCATCGTTCCAAACTCAGGGTTAATACTGTAGTAATCACGAATATCATATCCATTATCATCATTCGGTGAGTCATATATAGGGCTCAACCATATTAAGTCAATTCCTAACCCTTTTAAGTAATCTAGCTTTTCTATAATACCTTGTAAGTCACCGACCCCATCGCCGTTTGAATCGTTAAAACTACGTGGGTAGATTTGATATACCGTTGCTTTTTTCCACCATTCTTGCATGTTAAAGCTCCCACCCTTTTATGTTAGTAATTAATAACTAATTTATCATAGAAGTGGTTATTGTAAATATTAAAGGTAAAACTGTTTCGTAACTTCTTCATTTGTATATAAATAATTATGTGGTTTCAAAAATTTTAAGAAATTAATTTATTCATGGTGGTGTATTAATGTTAAACTATTGTATATGTAGAAATTCGAGGGAAAAGGAAGTCTAATATGGATGAAAACAATATAACTCGACTTGATTTAGACGGGAAAGAAGTCATTGTGATCGGTACGGCGCACGTATCTAGACAAAGCGCAGAACAAGTTAAAGATGTAATTGAAGCCGAACAGCCAGATTCTGTTTGTGTTGAATTAGATGAACAGCGTTATCAGTCGGTACGAGACGGCAACAAGTGGAAAAACATGAACATATTCAAAGTCGTCAAGGAAAAGAAATCGACATTGCTCTTAATGAATATGATGATTTCTTCATTTCAAAACCGTGTAGCGAAACAATTTGGCATTAAGCCAGGTCAAGAAATGATTCAAGGGATTGATTCTGCTGAAGAAGTAGGAGCAGATTTAGTATTAGCTGACCGTAATATTCAAACGACCTTCTCAAGAGTTTGGCGAAGCATCGGATTGAGCGGGCGAGCTAAGTTGATGTTATCTGTGTTTTATAGCATTTTTAATCGTGAGACCATTTCAGAAGAAGAGCTTGAAAAAATGAAGCAACAAGACATGTTAAACTCTGTTATGCAAGAGTTTACAGAAGCGTTCCCTAGATTAAAGAAGCCTTTAATTGATGAGCGTGATCAATACTTAGCACAGAAAATTAAAGAAGCACCGGGAGATAAAGTGGTGGCTGTATTGGGTGCTGCACACGTTCCAGGGGTTAAAAAAGAAATTTATAAAGAACAAAGCATAGAGCAACTCTCGACTGTTCCACCAAAATCAAAAGCACCAAAAGTGATTGCTTGGGCGATTCCGATTATCATCCTATCTATAATCGCTTATACATTTATGAATAACCCAGAAGCGGGATATCAACAAACACTCAGCTGGATTATATGGAATGGGTCTATGTCAGCTTTAGGTGCTGCTATTGCTTTAGGGCATCCATTGACTATATTAACCGCCTTACTAGTTGCCCCGTTAAGTTCATTAAACCCAATGCTAGCTGCCGGTTGGTTTGCTGGTATCGTGCAAGCCTATATTCGCAAGCCGAATGTGTCAGATTTTGAAAATATATCAGAAGACGTATTATCAGTTAAGGGTTTTTGGCATAACAAAGTAACCCGAATTCTGTTAATCGTCGTCTTAACGAATATTGGTAGTTCATTAGGAACATTTATTGGCGGAGCTGATGTAATCCGTGTGTTTATAGAGAATTTATAACGTGACATAAATAAAGCATGCTGTTTAACAACCAACAGCATGCTTTATTTATTTTGGGCTCTACAATATTTGTTGGGGTAGAGACACAATTCAGAGTGAGGTTTTGGATGGCGGCCGTTGGCGTC
>NZ_BAAACZ010000017.1:0-92071 GCF_039521975.1 Alkalibacillus silvisoli
ACAAGGCCAAATGGCATAAATAAGGAGTGCTCTTAAGAGAGCACCCCAACATTTGACTTAGAACCAAAATAAATGATGAGAATGTTTAATTAGAGTGAGGAGGTGGATTGATGAACCATTTTGGGCTCATTTTAACAAAGGTTGTTGCGACATTTATTTGGCTATATATTATTTTGGGGTTATGGTATGGTGTTAGCTTTGTTAACATTGTTATGTTTACATTGATCTTAGGTGCCATTTCATATTTCATAGGTGATTTATTAATTTTCCGTAAAACAAATGAGCGTTACAATCATACGGTTGCAACGTTTGCAGACTTTTTCTTAGCGCTTATTGTTGTTTATGCTTTTTTAGACCTATTTGCAAATGTCATCAATATAGTGGCAGCTTCGTTCTTCTCAGCTGTTGGTTTAAGTGTTTTTGAAGCGTATTATCATCGTTCAGTTGAGAAAGGCTTCAAAAAGAGTGAGGGCCGTGATCGAGGTAGGTTAAACCCTAACTTAAAACTTCAAACCGAAGCCTCAGAAGAAATTGACCCACAAGATTATCGAAAGCGCGATCGATAAGGCTATTCATTTTATTCGCAGGCTAATGACAATTAATAATATGCCTGCTACAAGTAAGAGAGCCTTTAGTAAAGATATTCTTCCTGCAAGGCCATATAACCCAATAAAAGTAGTTAATAGTAACACACCTGGTCCAACAAATGCTAACAGACTGTTGATCACAAAGGCTTTATAAAGATCATTGAATTTATACATTAAGAAGGCAGCTGCTACTTCGATTGTCCCTGAAAAGACCCTAATCATTATAATGGCTAGTAGTAGTTTATCTAAGCTCATTGAAAACTCTCCCTAAAAAATCATTCAATCTAATATATGGTAGAAGATGGGGAGCTAGTCCTAAAACAATTAAAAAATCTCCGGAAAATAACCGGAGATTTTATTATGTTTGTTCGGGTTGAATCCATTTCCATGATAAGACGAATAAAAGAACGCCAATTACACCAGCCATGATATAACCTACATTGATATCTATTGGCATCATTAAAGAAACAATGGGTGGTCCTGCTGCAACGCCAATAAACCTTGCAGAACTATAAAAAGATGTAATCGTTCCACGGGTTTCTTTACTTATACTTTCTGTAATCATCGCATCTAAAGTCGGTAGTAAAGCGCCGATTGCTAATCCATTTAAGCTTGTTGAAATTAGTAGTAGTGTAATCGAGCCACTTGAAAAACCAACTGTTGTAATACTAAGGGCTAATAAGGCTAATGCACTCATAATAATAATTTTCATGATTCTAAGATCACCTTTAATATTGCGCCCTGTAATAAATGAAGTGATACAAAGCACGACTAATGGGTAAGCAAGGACAACCCCTTTAGGCACTCCATCGACATTATATTGTTTCTCAAGTATGTCGGATAAGTAAAATAAGATCCCAAACAGTAGTAGCATCGTATAGGCACCAATGAAGAAAATAGTGTACAACCATTTACCTTCTACTTTGAAAATTTTCTTTGTTTTCTTGAGAAATTGGTTGAATTTTAAGGGTTCTTCCTTTTCTTTAGGTACTTTTATAAAGAAGATGACAGCTATTAACGAAATTAAACTGAAGGCAGAAATTGAAAAGAAAGGTAAGTACCATAAAACAGTTGCGAAAAAAGCCCCGATAATCGGGCTTAAAACTTTCCCGAATGTATTTGATGTTTCAACAAGACCTAGGCAACTACTTGCTTTTTCATCATCATCTTTATATAAATCCCCGACTAATGGCAATATAATTGGAAGTGCACCGGCAGCACCTAACCCTTGAAAAATACGTCCTAATATAATCCATCCAAATGGGTTTTCAACGAGTAGTGATGCTACACCGGCAATTAATCCACCAATAAATGTTAATATTAAACCAGGAACCATGATCATCTTTCGTCCATAGCGATCAGATAAATAACCAGCCAGTGGAATGACGAGAATCGCGGCGATTGAATAACTTGTAATGATCATACTTGATTGAAATGGTGTAATCCCGATTTCTTGTTCAAAGACTGGCAAGACAGGGATTAACATTGAATTACCAAGTGTCATGATTAATGGGATCGATGCAATCGTAATGATACACCATATCGATATATTGTTTGTTTGATTAACTTTCTCCATAAATCCACCTCTAAGAGTCAGATGTTCTCTGTTTAATTTCTGCAAATAAACTATTTCTATAAGAGGGATAAAAAGGGAATTTTAGTGAAATGATGAATTAATGAGGTTTAAGTAAGTGAAATAGATGTAAAAGCATCGGCAATTTTGTTCATAAATGTTATACTAGGTTCGGTATATTATGAGAGTGGAGGATATGTCATGTTACAAGCGACTAATGTGGGCTTACGTTTTTCGGATCGTAAGCTATTTGAAGATGTTTCAATAAAATTTACAAAAGGGAATTGTTACGGATTAATCGGAGCTAATGGTGCTGGTAAATCAACATTCCTTAAAATTCTTGCTGGTGAGATTGAGCCGCAAGAAGGTAATGTTTCAGTTGGTAAAGATGAACGAATTGCAATGTTAAAGCAGGATCACTTCGCTTATGAAGAGGAAGTCGTGCTACAAGTTGTCATGAGGGGGCACGAACGTCTTTATGAAGTGATGCAAGAGAAAGATGCGATTTATGCAAAGGGTGAGTTCACTGAAGAAGATGGTATGCGTGCAGCTGAACTTGAAGGTGAATTTGCTGAGTTGAATGGTTGGGAAGCTGAAGGTGATGCGGCTTCATTAATAACTGGTTTAGGTGTCGATGATTCACTTCACCATAAACAAATGAAAGATTTACCAGAAGCGGAAAAAGTTAAAGTCCTTTTAGCGCAAGCATTATTTGGTACTCCAGATATTTTACTATTAGATGAGCCGACAAACGGTTTAGATATTCATGCGATCCGTTGGTTAGAAGAGTTTTTAATTAACTTTGAAAATACCGTCATAGTTGTATCACACGACCGTAACTTTTTAAATAATGTGTGTACACATATTGCGGACTTAGACTTTGAGAAAATTACGCTTTATGTTGGTAATTACGATTTCTGGTATGAATCAAGCCAATTAGCACAGAAAATGGCACATGAACAAAACAAGAAAAAAGAAGAGAAAATTAGTGAACTAAAAGAATTTATCGCAAGGTTCAGTGCCAACGCATCAAAGTCACGACAAGCAACATCTCGTAAAAAGCTCTTAGATAAAATTACGTTAGATGATATTAAACCGTCTTCAAGAAAGTATCCTTACATTGCCTTTACACCAGATCGTGAAATTGGTAATGACTTATTAGAGGTTGAAGGCTTGTCGAAAACAATTGATGGCAAGAAAGTGTTAAATAATGTGACTTTTAGAATGAATAAAGATGATAAAGTTGTTCTTTTAGGTGATGACGTTGCAAAAACGACGCTGATCCAAATCTTAATGGGTGAAATAAAACCAGATGAGGGAACGTTTAAGTGGGGTGTAACAACATCACAATCTTACTTCCCTAAAGATAACTCTGAGTTTTTCGAAGGTAATGACAAGAACTTAATTGATTGGTTACGTCAGTATTCGCCAGAGGATGAAAGTGACACATTTTTACGTGGCTTCTTAGGCCGAATGTTATTTTCAGGTGATGAAGTGTTTAAGAAGGCGAGTGTTTTATCCGGTGGTGAGAAAGTACGTAGCATGCTTTCACGTATGATGTTAAGCGAGGCGAACGTCTTATTATTAGACGATCCAACGAACCACTTAGACTTAGAATCGATTCAGTCACTGAACGAAGGATTAACCAACTTTAAAGGGTCGGCTATCTTTACTTCACATGACCACCAATTCATTCAAACGATTGCTAATCGTATTATTGAAATTACAGATGAAGGCGTTATTGATCGCGAAATGACGTATGAAGAATATTTAGAAGACGTGAAAAAGGTACAAACACCAACAGTATAATGAATCAAGGAAGCCCGTCCGCATTTGCGGACGGGCTTTTTCTTGGTAATATCGTGCGAGAGGCTCAAAGAAAGGCGCGAGAGGCTCAAAATATCGTGCGAGAGGCTCAAAGAATCGCGCAAGAGGCTCAAAGTACGGTGCGAGAGGCTCAAAGAACGGCGCAGAGGCTCAAAATATCGTGCGAGAGGCTCAAAGCATCGCTCAAGAGGCTCAAAGTAACGCGCGAGAGGCTCAAAGAACGGCGCAGAGGCTCAAAGAACGGCGCAGAGGCTCAAAATATCGTGCGAGAGGCTCAAAGAATCGCGCAAGAGGCTCAAAATATCGTGCGAGAGGCTCAAAGAACGGCGCAGAGGCTCAAAGTATAGCGCAAGAGGCTCAAAGCTAACTCTATCAAAAGTTGAATAAGCTTATTTTTTATAAAATAGTCCTAAAATCTACTATCCATATATAGCGTTTTTCCGGTATGATGGTAGATATAGGAGAGTGTTGAAATTGAAAAGGCATTTAAAAAATATAGATTATCCTTTATTTATTATAATTGTGATTCTTTCTTGTATTGGCCTTGTTATGGTTTATAGTGCTAGTTTTGTATATGCAGGGATGGATCCTAATATAGATAACCCTTCACATTATTTTAATCGTCAACGGCTGTGGGTGATATTAGGTTTTATCGTTTTCCTCCTTGTCAGTCTTTTTTCATATAGAAATCTAGGGGGATTAATCAAGTTTTTTATCATCGCGACTATTGTTCTATTAATTCTTGTACTAATTCCAGGAGTTGGGGTAGAACGTAATTTCTCTACAAGATGGCTTAGCTTAGGTCCGGTATTATTTCAACCCTCTGAATTAGCAAAAGTGGCGATGATTCTATATTTTGCGAAAGTATATACGAATAAACAGGATAAGTTACATAATTTTGGACAAGGGGTATTACCGCCTTTAATTGTACTTGGTATTGTGTTTTTATTTATCGTGCTACAACCAGACTTAGGTACAGCTGCGTCAATTATTTTAGCTTGTGGTATGATTTTATTATTTGCTGGGATTAAAGTGAGACACTTACTATTTTTAGGTGCTGTAGCGGTCGTAAGTGTTGTGTTATTAATATGGGGAGCAGATTATCGAGTGGGAAGGTTTACATCATTCTTAGATCCGTTTGCTGATCCGGCTGGGGATGGTTATCAGTTAATTCACTCCTTAATTGCAATTGCAAATGGTCAAGTGACCGGGGTTGGTTTAGCTAACAGTGTCCAGAAGTCAGGGTTCCTGCCAGAGGCTCATACTGACTTTATTATGTCAGTCATTGCTGAGGAGTTAGGTTTAATAGGAGCAATTACGGTGATTTCAATCTACTTTATCTTTATGTTTAAAGGGATTTTAATTGCTAAACGTGCTCAAGATCAATTTGGCCGCTTATTGGCATATGGAATTACCTTTCAAATCGTGACACAGGCGATGATTAACTTTGCTGCTGTATCTGGATTAATGCCTATTACAGGGATTACATTACCGTTAATTAGTTATGGTGGTTCATCCATGCTAATTACCTTTTTCTTACTTGGGATCTTAATGAATATCGCGATTAAAGGGAATATAGCAAGGAGAGAAGAAGCATAAATGCATGATAACAGCTGAAATACGAAAAAAGGTCTTTTCTCAACAGTTTAAGAGAAAAGACCTTTTTCATATTAATGACAACTAGGGCATTGTCCGTAAATTTCAAATTTATGATTTTCAATTGTATACCCTGGAAAGTCTTGTTGAATGAAGTTCATGGGACAAGTGTTAATAGCCTTAGTTTTACCACAAGTTTGGCAAATAAAATGGTGGTGATGTTCATCATGACCGCATGCTAATCTGAAATGCTTTTCACCGTTCAGATCAGTAGATTCTAAAATATTAAGCTCGCGAAATAAATGAAGGTTACGATAAATCGTATCAAAGCTAAGGCCATCATATTTCTCACTCATAAACGTTAATAAATCACCCGCAGTACGATAACCATCTTCTTTAGTAAAGAAAGTTAAAATGTCTTCTCTTTTTTGCGTATACTTATAGCCCTCTTGTTTTAATAAGCTTAAAGCTTCTTGTAAATTCATAAACGTCACCCTTTATAAATGTAAGCCAAATACCATTTTTTAATAAGCAGTGTTGATCCTAGTAATATAGCAGATGTAATCACGATCGTTCCACCTGGTGGAATCTCTAAATAGTAGCCTGAGATTAGGCCGATAATAACAGCTACTTCACCATAAATGATACTATAGATGATTGTTTGTTTAAAGCTTTTAGCAACGCGCATAGCAGTAGCAACAGGTAGAGTCATCAGAGCAGAAACGAGTAAAACACCAACGATTCTAATCGATGCGGCGATGACTAATGCTGTCATAATAATAAATAAATAGTGGATGACTTTAGCCCGAATACCTGATACAGTTGCAAACTCTTCATCAAACGATAATGCAAATAATTCCTTATATAAAAATATGATGACCGTGATGACAAATACTGCCGTGATTAAGATTAAATATAAATCAGAACGGCTAACGGCTGCTACTGACCCAAATAAATAAGCGTATATATCTGTATTAATACCATCAGCTAAAGCAATAAATACAACACTTAACCCGACTCCAATAGATAAAGTGATTGGAATGGCAATTTCTTGAAAGGCTTTATAAACCCCTCTTAAATTCTCAATGACGATCGATCCAATAATTGAGAAAATAATTCCCGTGTGGAAAGGGGTTAATAGTAATAAAGTGTGTTGTTTTTGCATGAATAATCCGAATGAAATACCAGCTAAGGTAACGTGAGATAGTCCATCAGCGATTAAGGACAATCGCCTTACGACAATGAAAGTACCTAATAAAGGGGCAAGTAACCCAACAATTAATCCGGTATAAAATGTGTTTCTTAATATTTCAAAGTTTAATATAGCATCTAGCACATTTGCCCCTCCAATCATTCCTTAATGTTCATGTGTAATCGTGTGCATGTCATGGCCGTACAATGTTGATCTTTGTTCATCAGTCATTTGTTCAAAGTCACTAGGGTTTCCATGATAGTGAACGGATTTATTTAAACAGAGTAAGTCAGTTACATGTGTTGTAATCGTCCCAATGTCATGTGATACCAAAATTAATGTAATGCCTAATTCTTTATTTAACTGAGATAATAGTTGATAGAATTGCTCAACGTTTTCAGTATCGACCCCAACAGTTGGTTCGTCTAAGATTAATAGACTTGGATTATTTACAATAGCTCTAGCAATAAAAATTCGCTGCTGTTGTCCACCTGATAAGTCCCCAATGTTGTGATTAGCATATTCCATCATATTAACGCGGTCTAAGGCTTCAAAAATCATGTACTCATATTTTTTAGTCGTTGGGCGTAATGGACTAACTTTAGAGGTTAATCCCATACTCACGACCTCTTTTGCAGTTGCTGGAAAGCCACGACTAAATGAGTTTGCTTTTTGTGAAACAAAACTAATATGCCCTTTATTGTGAAACTTTTCAATAGGTTTGCCGAATGTTTCAACGGTTCCTTTTTGTAATTTTTCAAGACCAAGCATCAACTTAATAATCGTCGTTTTCCCAGATCCGTTCGGGCCTACTAAGCCTATGAAAGATCCTTTTTTAATCGAAAAGCTGACATCTTCTAATACTTTGTGTTTATCGTAGCGGTGAGTGACACCATTAACCGTTATTAAGTTAGTCATACTTCTTCCTCCTTTCATGAAGGCAATTATTATAACAAGCAAATAAAGGCGATTGATGTACAATAAGGCAATAAGTGTCCGCTTCGCCTTTTAAATCCTACCATACTATTCTTCAATTGTTTCTAGTAATAGATCAAGGTTTTCTAACATAATATCAATGTAATCTTGATCATTTTCGATGTCTTCTTCAGTTAGTGTCTCTAAATTGTGTAATTCATAAATTGCTAAATCAAATTCATTAGCAATGTTATATGCTAGACGGTCTTCACGGTTTTTCTCAAGAAACACGTGATTAATATTCAATTCATCAAGTGACTCAAATAGTTCTTGTAGTTCACGCTGAGAAGGCTCTTGAGATGATGACAAGCCACGAATGCTATATTGATTAATGCCATATGATTGCTCCCAATAACCGAAAGCCCCGTGAGCGACTAAGATATTTACGTCTTGGTCGACTGTTAGTGCTTCTTGGAAATTAGTATCCAATTCAAGCATGTTATTAGCAAACTGTTCATAGTTTTCTTGTAATAGGTCTTCATGTTCTGGGTAAATTTCACTTAATTCGTCTAAAAGAATTTGACCAACTGAAATCATACGTGATGGATCTAGCCAGAAATGAGGATCAAAATCACCATGGTCATGATCGTGATCGTGACTGTGATCATCGTCGTGATTATGCTCATCTTCGTGATCGTGTTCTTCTTCATGGTTGTGATCGTCTTCATGATCGTGATCATGTTTGTGATCATCTTCATATTCCATAAATAATTCTTCTTCAAAGTTTGATAGAGCTAATGTATATACCCCTTCATCTTCAATTGTATTGGCCATCGTTTCAGCGAAAGCCTCCATTCCCTCACCAATATAGAAGAAAGCATCACTATTAGCTAATTCGATCATTTCTCTAGTAGATGGTTCGTAGACATGGGCATCTGCTCCTGGTGGAATGACTGTTTCGACAGTTGCTAAATCTCCAGTAATCTCAGAAATGATATATTCAATAGGATAAAGCGACGTAACGATTTTACCGATTTCTTCTGCTTCAACCTCTTCATTTTCACTAGCAGTAGTGTCTTCGTCTATACTCTCTCCGCAAGCGGCTATAGTTAATAAAAGGCTGATAAATATGAGTCCTTTAAGTTTCAAAATCTTTCTCTCCCTTTAATTTTCCGTTTGTCGTTAACCAAAAATGATTATACCGTAATGGTTACGATTTGTAAATAGTAATAATTACGATTTAAGCTTTGTTTTCAACAATTATTGTTTTGGGTAAACTAATTATAAATGCATAAAATGGAGGGCTTTGTATGTTTGATTAAAGCTATTGACGAGGCGCAGTGATGTACTCGATTATATGCTATGTTATTGTGGTTGTCATGAAATGGGACATGAAAGTAATCGGGATGGTTTTGTAACTGAAGTCAATGGTACAGGGTTAGAGCCAATGCCAACTCCAATGCCTGAATAATAGTTAATGATTGAAAAATATCTGAATATAGGCAATAATGGACATAAAGATTGAAAGGTAGGTATTAATTTAATGGAACTTACGCTTAATGTACAAGGTATGTCTTGTGGGAATTGTAAACAAGCCGTTCAAAGTGCACTAAAAGATTTAACAGGAATCGCTTCAGTTGAAGTTCATTTAGAAAGTGGAAAAGTTGATGTGAGCTTTGATGAAGATACAGTGAGTACAGAAGAAGTGAAAGAAGCGATTGAAGAGCAAGGTTATGATGTAACAAACTAATTAAACACAAACACTAAACTTCAATTAAGAAGTTTAGTGTTTTTTTATAAATAAAAATTAAAATTTCAGTAAAAAGATGATAGAATAGTAAGCGGTTTCAATGAAATATACACACAAACAGGAGGATTGGGTCATGGAGAAAGTATTACGTAAATTTTTCTTATTTTTATCTAACAATAAATTATTAACGTCATTAGCAAAGCGATACGGCTTTCGCTTTGGGGCGAGCCGCTTTGTAGCTGGCACTAATATTGGACATGCCGCTGAGAAAATCCGCGAGCTTAATAAACAAGGTTTATCAGTCACACTAGACCACTTAGGTGAATATGTTACAGATCAGAAAGAAGCACATGAACGTACGAAAGAAACGGTTAAATCGATTAAAGTAATCGATAAGTTAAATTTAGATTCTCAAGTTTCAGTGAAAATGACGTCAATGGGATTAGATATTTCCAAAGATTTGGTCTTAGATAATATGAAAAAAATTTTAGATGCAGGTAAAGAGCATAATGTTATGGTAACAATCGATATGGAAGACCATGAGCGTTGCCAGACGACTATAGATATTTTTGAAACATTAAAGAAAGAATACGAATTAGTTAGTACTGTATTGCAGTCTTACTTATACCGTACCGTTGATGATTTAGAATATTTGAACCAATACAGCCCTAACATTCGCCTTGTAAAGGGTGCGTATAAAGAGCCTGAGGAAGTTGCTTATCCTGATAAAAATGATGTCGATGAAAATTTGAAAAAACTTATTGCAATGCATTTAGATAATGGGAACTTTACAGCTGTAGGTTCACATGACGATGCTATGGTCGAATTTACAAAGCAGTATGTTAAAGAGAATAACATTCCAACTGCTCAGTTTGAATTTCAAATGTTATATGGCATGAGATCAGAGTTAAAAGAACAATTAGTGAAACAAGGTTATAATGTAAGAGTTTATGTACCATATGGTCGTGATTGGTTTGGTTATAATATGCGCCGTTTAGCTGAAAGACCAGCCAACGTATTATTTGTCCTTAAAGGTGTATTTAAAAAGTAGTATTAATTAGTAGAAAAAGAAACTTTAGATAATGTTTGCGAAATATCTGAAAATATTTTATAGTATAAATAGATGAATTTTTTGGATAGCTTGCTATCCAAAATTTTTTACACAAAAATGAATGAGTATTCATTCAAACTAACAATGGATAGGAGGAGCATTCATGAATGGAAGTATAAAGCGCGCAGCAGTCCTAGGATCAGGGGTAATGGGGTCAGGTATTGCAGCGCACTTAGCGAATTTAGGAATTCCTACGTTAATGCTAGATATTGTTCCTAAAGATTTAAAAGAAGAAGAAAAAGAAGACCCACGTGCGCGCAATAAAATTGCGAAAGAAAACAAGAAAAAGTTATTGAAACAAAATCCATCTCCAATCACGACGAAGAAAAGCTTAGATCTAATCTCAGTTGGTAACTTTGAAGATCACATGGAAGATTTAAAAGACGTTGATTGGATCATTGAAGTAGTTGTAGAAAACTTAGAGGTTAAACAAAAAGTTTACGCAGAAGTTGATCAATACCGCAAAGAAGGTAGTATTGTGAGCTCGAATACTTCAGGGATTTCAATTGATGCTATGGCAGAGGGGCGTTCAGAAGACTTTAAGAAGCACTTCTTAGGTACGCACTTCTTTAACCCGCCACGTTACTTAAAACTACTAGAAGTTATTCCGACGAAAGATACGGATACAGAAGTATTAGAGTACATGAAGCGATTCAGTGAAGATGTATTAGGAAAAGGTGTTGTTGAAGCAAAAGACACACCTAACTTTATTGCAAACCGTATTGGTACATACGGCTTACTAGTTACTGTACAAGAAATGCTTAAAGGCGGTTACAGTGTCGGTGAAGTCGACTCGGTTACCGGTCCAATGATTGGCCGTCCTAAAAGTGCAACATTCCGTACGTTAGATGTCGTTGGTTTAGATACATTTATCCACGTTGCTAAAAACGTGTATGACCAAGTTGAAGGTGAGGAGCAGAATGTATTTGACGTACCTGAATTCATGAGAAAGATGAATGAAAAGGGTATGTTGGGTGCTAAGTCAAATCAAGGCTTCTACCTTAAGAAAAAAGGTGAAAAAGGTAGTGTGATCTACGAGCTGAACCCAGAAACGCTTGAGTATGAGCAGGAACAACAAAAGCTTAAAACACAAGCCTCTGGTGCAGCTAAGCAAGAAAAAGGTCCGAAGCGTAAATTAAAAGCGCTTGTATCAGCTAAAGGAGACCGTGCAGGGGATTTAGTTTGGAATATTTCAAAACCAACACTTATATACTCTGCAGAGCTTTTAGGTGAGATTGCTGATGACTTAACGCAAATTGACGATGCGATGAAGTGGGGCTTTGGATGGGAAATCGGACCATTTGAAATGTGGGACGCAATCGGAGTTGAGAAGTCTGTAAAACGCATGCAAGAAGAAGGTCAAGAAGTCCCTGTGTGGATTACAGATATGTTGGATAATGGTGTGGAGTCTTTCTATAAGCGTGAGAATGGCAAACTATATTTCTACCATAAAGGTGAATACGTTGAAAAGAAAGTGAATGAAAAGGAAATTAACTTAAAGCTTCATAAAGAGGTAAATGGCGTTATTAAGAAAAATAGTGGTGGTAGTTTAATAGATCTTGGTGATGACGTTGCTTTATTAGAGTTTACATCACCGAACAATGCGATTGGGTTAGATGTCATTCAAATGATTAACCAGTCCTTAGAAGAGGTTAATAACAATTATCGCGGTTTAGTCATCGGTAACCAAGGTAAAAACTTCTGTGTTGGTGCGAACTTAGCGATGATTTTAATGGAAGCTCAAGAATTTAATTTCTTTGAGATCGACATCGTTATTAACCAATTCCAACAAGCGATGCAAAATATTAAGTTCAATGAAAAACCAGTTGTTGCAGCACCATTTGGTATGACACTAGGTGGCGGTACAGAGATTGTGCTTCCAACAGCTGCACAACAAGCATCACCTGAGACTTACATGGGACTTGTAGAAGCAGGAGTTGGTTTGATCCCTGGCGGTGGTGGTAATAAGGAGTTTTATATTAATCAATTAAAAGACCTTCCAGAAGGTGTTGATTTAGATCTTCAAAAAGTAGCTAATGATGTATTTGAAAAGATTGCAACTGGTAAAGTATCAACATCAGCAGCTGAAGCAGTAGAGCATGGTTTCTTAGATGGTCATGACTCTATTAGCTTAAACAAAGACCACCAAATCTTTGATGCGAAAAACAAAGTACTAGCTTTAGACCAAGGAGGATACCAACCACCAAAACACGAAAAGGTTCCAGTTGTTGGTGAACCTGGTTATGCCACGATGGTATTAGGAGCTAAACAAATGCAATTAAGTGGTTATGCATCAGAGCATGATATTAAAATTGCTAAAAAACTAGCAAACGTATTAGCTGGTGGTCGAGTTAAGTACGGGACTAAAGTTGATGAACAGTATTTGTTAGATTTAGAGCGTGAAGCGTTTTTAAGCCTAGTTGGTGAACAAAAGACTCAAGAGCGTATGATTCACATGCTACAAAAAGGAAAACCTTTACGTAACTAAAGGAAATAGCATATAAAATCCAACCTAAGAGGAGGATCAATCGTGAAAGAAGCAGTTATTGTTTCAGGTGCACGTACACCTGTAGGAAAAGCAAATAAAGGAACGCTTGCTCATACACGTCCAGATGATCTAGCTGCCTTAACTATTAAAGAAACATTAAAGCGTGCAAACAATTACGGCGGTAATATTGATGATGTCGTTATTGGATGTGCTATGCCTGAAGCGGAGCAAGGAATGAATATGGCAAGACAAATTGCTGGTTTAGCTGGTTTAGACCATGATGTCCCAGCAATTACGATTAACCGTTATTGTTCTTCAGGTCTGCAAAGTATTGCCTATGCAGCAGAACGCATAATGCTAGGTTATTCTGATGCGATTATTGCTGGTGGAGCAGAAACTATGTCGATGATTCCAATGGGCGGTAATGTTATAAGACCAAATCCAACTTTAGTTGATGAAGCACCAGAATATTATATGAGTATGGGGCATACGGCAGAAGAAGTAGCTAATCGTTATGGAATTACCCGTGAAGACCAAGATGCTTTTGCGGTTCGTAGTCATCAAAGAGCGGCACAAGCATTAACAGAAGGTAAGTTTGAAGATGAAATCGTTCCAGTTGAAGTAACAGATCGTTCTTTAGGAGAAGACAACACGTTACAAGAACGTACAGTGACATTAACACAAGATGAAGGTGTTCGCCCAGATACGAGTGCAGATGGCTTAGCTAAATTAAAGCCAGCGTTTAATGTTAAAGGTTCTGTTACAGCAGGTAATTCATCACAAATGAGTGATGGTGCTGCATCAGTGTTAGTCATGGACCGTGAAAAAGCGGAGCAAGAAGGACTTCAACCCATGGCTAAATTCCGTTCATTTACAGTAGCGGGTGTTGAACCAGAAGTGATGGGAGTTGGACCAGTAAAAGCAATTCCTAAAGCAGTTGAGCAAGCAGGCTTAACGCTTGATGATATCGGGTTATTTGAATTGAACGAAGCATTTGCTTCTCAAGCCTTACAGGTTTGTCGTGAACTGAATCTAGATCAAGATATTGTGAATGTTAATGGTGGTGCGATTGCATTAGGTCACCCACTTGGATGTACTGGTACGAAATTAACACTATCTCTAATTCATGAGATGAAGCGTCGTGATGTTAAGTATGGTGTTGTAACCATGTGTATCGGTGGCGGAATGGGCGCTGCTGGCGTATTTGAATTACTATAATTTCATTTAATTGGGGGAATTTTAAATGATCGATGAAAAATTATTAAAAGGTGGCTCATTTTTAGTTGAAGATGTGGACCCTGATGAGGTATTAACACCTGAGGATTTCACTGATGAGCATAAAATGATCGCTAAAACAACTGAAGAATATATTAAAAATGATGTATGGCCTGTACTTGAAGACTTAGAAAATCATGAATTTGATAAGTCAGTAACGTTATTACAAAAAGCTGGAGAACTAGGGCTATTAGGAATTGATGTGCCAGAGGAATACGGTGGTCTTGAACTAGATAAGATTACCTCATCACTAGTAACTGAGAAAATGTCACTTGCAGGTGGTTTTTCAATTACCCATGGTGCTCACGTAGGAATCGGATCTCTACCAATTGTGTTTTTCGGTAATGAAGAGCAAAAACAAAAGTATTTACCATCTTTAGCAACTGGTGAGAAGATTGCAGCATATGCATTAACTGAGCCTGGTTCTGGTTCAGATGCCTTAGGTGCGAAGACGACAGCAGTATTAAATGAAGAAGGAACTCATTACGTGTTAAATGGTGAAAAACAGTGGATTACAAACTCTGCTTTCGCTGATGTATTCGTTGTATATGCGAAAATAGATGGAGAGAAGTTCTCTGCATTTATTATAGAGCGTGATTTTCCAGGTGTTTCGACGGGTCCTGAAGAGAAAAAGATGGGGATTAAATCATCTTCTACTCGTACATTAGTACTTGAAGATGCGCAAGTACCAGTAGAAAACGTACTAGGTGAAATTGGCCGTGGTCATATTATAGCCTTTAACATCCTAAACGTAGGTCGTTATAAGTTAGCTATTGGTGGTGTTGGTGGTGCAAAACGCGCATTAGAATTAGCAGTGCAATACGCTAATGAACGTAAACAGTTCCAAACACCTATTTCAAGCTTTTCATTAATTCAAGAGAAGCTAGCGAATATGGCGACACAAACGTATGCGAATGAAAGTGCTGTATATCGTACAGTAGGTTTATTCGAATCACGTCTAGGTCAGCTATCTAAAGAAGAGCTGAATGATGGTTCTGCTGTTGCAAAAGGTATTGCAGAGTATGCGATTGAGTGTTCAATGAACAAATATACAGCAACTGAACTATTAGACTATGTTGCTGATGAAGCGGTACAGATTCATGGTGGTTACGGCTTTATGGCAGAGTACGAAGTAGAGCGTATTTACCGTGATTCTAGAATTAACCGTATTTTCGAAGGTACAAATGAAATTAACCGTCTATTAGTACCAGGCACTTTCTTGAAAAAAGCAATGAAAGGTGAGCTTCCATTACTTGAAAAAGCAATGGGACTTCAAAACGAACTAATGGCAATGATGCCAGAAACACCTGGTGACGAAGCGTTAGAACAAGAGAAATACCTTGTAGGTAACGCGAAGAAAATTGGGCTACTAGCAGCGGGTATTGCCGCTCAAAAGTACCAAGAAAAATTAGAGCAAGAACAAGAGCTGCTATCGAACATTGCTGACATTGCAGCGGACGTTTATAACATGGAATCAGCTGTTTTACGTACAGCTAAAGCCATTGCAAGAGATGGTGAAGAGAAGAGTAGACAGAAGCTTCTTTACACTCAAGTATTCGTAGAAGAGACGTTAAACAACATTGAAGCTCATGCGAAAGAAACGTTAATTGCAGTTGAAGAAGGCGATAACTTACGTATGATGCTATCAGCACTTCGTAAGCTAACACGTCGCGAGCACATTAACGTGATCGAGAAGAAGCGTGAGATCGCAAGCACGTTAATCGAAGAAGAAAAGTATTACGTTTAATATTTAACTAATTAAAGGCACTGACCGCTATAGTGGTTAGTGCTTTTGATTTGGTATAAACTGTTATATCAGCGATTTTGTTGATATTCCGGCGAAAAAAATTATAATCCGGCGAAAATCAAAATAATCCGGCGAAAAATTAAATATATCGGCGAACGCCGAATTATATCAGCGAACGCCGATAAATAGATTAGGAAGCCCTATGCTTATCGAGTGAGGGAATCAATCTCTTATGGTAAAATTACAATGAGGAGGTGCTATAATATGTCTCTAACAGTATATCAATACCCGAAATGCGGTACTTGCCGTAAAGCCTTAAAGTGGTTAGATGAGAATGGGATTAATTATGAATCAGTACATATAGTGGACAATCCCCCATCAAAGGAAAATCTTGAGGAGTTAATTAAGAAGAGTGACTTACCTGTTAAGAAGTTCTTTAACACATCTGGCAAGAAATATCGTGAATTAGGTTTGAAAGACAAGTTGAAAGACATGCCAGAAGAAGAGCAAATTGATTTACTAGCATCTGATGGTATGCTTATTAAACGACCAATCACAACTGATGGAAGTCGGGTAACGGTAGGCTTCAAAGAAGAAGAATTTGAACAAACTTGGAAATAATGAGTTGAATAATGCATTCAACTAAGGATTGTTGTATGATAAACTTGTGAATATTGATAATAATGGAGGGTCAGAAATGAGTTTACCAAAAGACTTACGTTATTCTGAAGAACACGAATGGGTAAAAGAAGAAGGAGAAAAACTACGTATAGGAATTACTGATTTCGCACAATCTGAGCTTGGTGATATCGTATTTGTTGAGCTTCCAGAAGAGGGCGACGAAATTGAGTTAGACGAGCCATTTGGTAGTGTTGAATCAGTTAAAACAGTATCTGAGCTTTATGCTCCAGTAACTGGTAAAGTAGTAGAAGTAAACGAAGAGCTTGAAGATAGCCCTGAGTTTGTTAACGAATCTCCATATGAGAAAGCTTGGATGATTGTTGTTGAACCAAGTGATCGTTCACAGCTTGATGATTTAATGGATGCAGATGCTTATAAAGAAATGACTGAAGACGAATAATATCTAAATAAACAAATTAGAGAGACTGATTCCAAGTAAGGATCAGTCTTTTCTATAAGTCATAGGTGTGAAAGTATGGATCAGTTAACTCAAGTTTTAATCGTCGAAGGTAAACAAGATCGAAAGAAATTAAATAAAGTATTAGCAAATGAAGAAGAAATCATTTGTACATTTGGGACGTTAAGTGCTTATGCATTGGATGAATTGATTGATGAGTATATGCTTTTTGATCGTGATGTATTTATTTTTACAGATACTGATGACTCTGGTGTGAAGTTACGAAAGTTATTAAACCAGGAGCTCTCACATGCGGAGAATTTATTCATCGACCCTAAATATCGTCAAGTTGAAGACACACCGGAATACGTGATAGCATCTATTTTGCAAGCAGCAAACTTTGATGTGAACTTAGAATATTTGAAAGGGTCTGAAACATGATGCAAGAAATTAGCCGAGAACAAGCGCAGTTTATTATACGTAAAAAGGACTACCACACATTATTCGTTAACAGCCCTTTTTGTGGGACGTGTAAAGTAGCTAAGCGGATGCTCACCTATATAGAAGAAACACTTGAAAGAGAGTGTTTTTTTGAATTGAATGCAACATTAGCACCAGATTTCATGCAGCAGTTTAATATTAAAAGTGTACCATGTTTAATTGTGTTTAAAGCTGGTGAGCCGGTAGAGCGGGTTTATACTTTTAACTCTGTACCCTATCTATTAAAAGAAATGGGACCTTACTTAATAGAAAAGTAGACTAAAGAAAAAGCCAAATAGTCATGAAGACTGGTTTGGCTTTAATCTAGGCTATTGAGTTGAAAAATACTGACCTACTATTTTAATCACTTCAACAAAGTCATCTTTATCCCCGAATCTTCCAGCAATATTACCATCTAAATCAATGACAATCGTCGTTGGCACAGAATCACATTCATATAGATCATATACTTCTCTGTCACGATCTTTCAATGTTGGTTGTGATAAAAATTGATCTTGGAACTTATAGGCTTCTTCTTCATCACGTTCACGAGCAGGTACATTAATCGTGATCATTTCAATGTTGTCATTACGCATCGTTTTATAGAATTGTTCTTTTTTGGGCATGTCTCTAGAACAATCAGGACACCATGAAACCCAAAATGTCAGAACGATTACTTTTTGGCCAATGACGTCTTTTAAATTAAACGTTTCATCACGGTCTAAATATGGTAATTCAAATAATGGTGCTTTCATTATCTCACCCTTTTAAAAATTTTTCTGAAATTGAATTGACGTAATTCATTACCTATGCTAACATACAATTTATCGAAAGTTGAATAATTAAATTCTTATCCAGAGTGGTGGAGGGAAAGGCCCTGTGAAACCCGGCAACCGTTATAGAACCGTCTATAATAGGTGCTAATTCCTGCAATGTTATTGACATTGTAAGATAAGATTGAGCTTAAGACTCTTTCTTGTTCTTACAAGAAAGTTTTTTTATTTATTAACACGTTAGTTTAGTAATGTGTGAAGTGATTAAAATATTATATAAATCTCTTATCCAGAGTGGTGGAGGGACCGGCCCTGTGAAACCCGGCAACCGTTATGGAAACGTCCATAATAGGTGCTAATTCCTGCAAAGCGATGAGCTTTGAAAGATAAGAGAACAAAAGGTTAGCCATTCTTAACCTCTCTGTTCTCTTACCTGAGCAGAGAGGTTTTTATTTGACTGTAAAACTAGGAGGGGAACGCATTGATTTCAATCAAGAACCTGTCGAAGGTATTTAATACAAAAGATCAAACGGTTCAAGCTGTTGATGATGTATCGATCAACATTCCAAAAGGGGAGATTTATGGTGTTATTGGTTACAGCGGTGCAGGTAAAAGTACATTTATCCGTTTAATCAATCGTTTAGAAGACCCAACTGAAGGTGAAATATTATTAAATAACCAAGATATTACAGCTTTACGAAAAGGTGAATTGAGAAAACAGCGCCAGAAAATTGGCATGATCTTTCAACATTTCAACTTACTATGGTCACGAACAGTTTTTGAAAACATCGCATTCCCTTTAGAAATCGCAGGTATATCAAAACAAGAGCGTGAACGTAAAGTATTAGAATTAATTGATCTTGTAGGCTTAAAAGGACGTGAACAATCTTATCCTTCACAACTAAGTGGCGGTCAAAAACAGCGTGTCGGTATTGCACGTGCACTAGCGAATGAGCCGACTGTGTTACTTTGTGACGAAGCGACATCTGCATTAGACCCAGAGACGACAGATGACATTTTGGATTTACTCGTTTCGATTAATGAGAAGTTAAATTTAACGATTATTTTAATTACACACGAAATGCACGTAATTCAAAAGATTTGTCATCAAGTCGCGGTGATGGAGCAAGGTAAAGTTGTTGAACAAGGTGAAGTGCTAGATGTATTCGTAAAGCCGCAGTCAAAGACAACGAAACGTTTCGTTCAACAATTAAGCCCATTAGAGCATCAAATAGATCGATTAAATCAATTTATTACAAATGATGAGCAATCTGAAGTGGTCAAACTTCACTTTATCGGAAATAACGCCAAACGTGCACTCATTAGTGAAGTTTCAAAACAGCTCGATGTAGAGATAAATATATTACAGGGTTCAATATCACCAACGCAAGAAGGTGCTTATGGCACGCTTTATGTTGAAATTAAAGGTAAGCCTAGTGTGATTCAAAACAGCATTTCTTATATTGAATCCTCTGGTGTGGAAGTAGAGGTGTTAAGACATGTTTAATGAATTATTCCCGAATGTACAAATGGATCATCTGTGGACAGCGACTTATGAGACATTTTATATGACGATCATCTCTGTAGTTGGAACATTTATATTTGGAATACTATTAGGTCTCTTGTTGTATTTAACAGCTCGAGGAAACTTGTGGCAGAATTCGATAGTTAATTCAATCACAGCAACTGTTGTCAATGTTTTCAGGGCGATTCCTTTTATTATATTAATTTTACTGCTATTCCCGTTTACTGACTTTTTAGTAGGGACTATTCGAGGGCCAGAAGCAGCATTACCAGCCTTAATCATTGGTGCTGCTCCATTCTATGCTAGATTAGTAGAAATTGCATTGAAGGAAGTAGATAAAGGAGTTGTTGAAGCAGCGCAAGCAATGGGGGCTAAAGCACACACGATTATTTTTAAAGTATTACTACCTGAGTCGATGCCAGCACTAATTTCAGGAATTACAGTCACAGCAATTGCGTTAATTAGTTATACAGCAATGGCAGGCGTGATTGGCGCTGGTGGGTTAGGTGACTTAGCTTATATGCAAGGGTTCCAAAGGCGTAATTTTGATGTTGTATTTCTATGTACTGTCTTTATTGTTGTTATTGTATTTATCTTTCAATTTATTGGCGATTGGTTCTCAAGGAAAATTGATCATCGTTAATAACAAGTTTGTGATCATGCAATCTTGTCATTATAAAGGATTTAAAAATGAGGGGAGTTATTTAAGATGAAAAAGTTTTTAACAGTATTATTCGTTTCATTATTAGCTATAACATTACAAGCTTGTGGTACAGGAGAGGCTGAAGGTGGAACAGATAGCGGCTCTAGTGATGAGCCAGTAGAAATTGTTGTAGGTGCATCCAATGTACCTCACTCTGAAGTGTTAGAAGAGGCTAAGCCGTTGTTAGAAGAAGAGGGCGTTATTTTAGAAGTAGAAGTGTATCAGGATTATGTGTTACCAAATGAAGATTTAGATAATGGCACATTAGATGCGAACTATTTTCAGCATATTCCTTATTTAGAGAGTCAAATTGCTGATGTAGGTTATGACTTTGTAGAGCTTGGTGGCGTTCATATTGAGCCGATGGGGATCTATTCTAAAAACGTAACAGACATTGATGAAATTGAAGAAGGTACAGAAGTGATTATGAGTCGTTCTGTTGCAGATCATGGTCGTATATTAACTTTACTACAAGAAAATGGTCTAATTGAAATTGACCCAGATGTTGATTCTGTTTCGGCTGAAATTGATGATATCGTTGAAAACCCATATAATTTAGAGTTTGACCCAAGTATTGAAGCTGGATTGCTACCTGAGTTTTATGAACGTGAAGAAGATGCGCTAGTTGCGATTAACACAAACTATGCTATTGAAGCGGATCTAATTCCAACTGAAGACGCTCTAATTATAGAAGGTTCAGATTCACCTTATGTGAATGTCATTGCTACACGTGCTGAAAATGAAGACTTAGAAGCCTTACACACACTAGTTGAAGTGTTACGTTCAGATGAAATTCAAACATTCATGGAAGAAGAGTACGAAGGTGCAATCGTACCTGTTAGTGAATAAGTTTCTTAGCAAATTTAGAGTATTTACGAAGAAATGAAAGAAACATATATGTATTATACAGAGAAAGGGTATGAACATCTTTGTGGTGTTCATACCCTTTTTTACACAAAATAATCAAGTTAAATGGGGTTTTTGAATCAACTTGTCACATGTTATCCTTAAAAGGTAAACAAAATGAAAGGATGATTTAGTCATTTTACAAATCGACATGAACTACACAAGTGATATGGAGAAAGCGATGCAGCAGTCTCATGGTATCGGATATCAGGAGTATAGTCGAAAATTAGATTATAGGCTAGCTGTTGAGAAGCAGAGAGAACAAGAGTATCTAAAATCACAAGTGATGGTTTCAGAAGTTGATCGAATGATTCACCGTTAGTATAATATATGACAAAACATTGTGATCGTTAATTAAATGCTAGTGATCGTGTAAAAACTTAAACAATTTCTTGTGAGTCTCAGTTATAACCTGAGGCTCATTTTTTATAATGACTTGATTGATCAACTAATTTAGAGAAATTCTGATTTTTTAGATGAAATCAATATATTTGACCTTAAGTTCCATAGTTTTACAATTATATAAGTACTATTTGTAACATCCAAACGCTTATCGTTTAAATTCATCGTATTTTTTACTATAATGGAGAAGGTAGGTATTGGTTGGTTATTCTTATTTGAATAAGTTGATAATAGTTTGGAAATGTTTTAAACTAATAATGATAATAAATTGAGAATGACCAGACATTGTAATAATAGAAATTGGAGGTATTCAAATGGCAGGATCAACTTTAGAGATTAAAGATCTTCATGTTGAAATCGAAGGAGAAGAGATTTTAAAAGGTGTTAACCTTACAATTAATGGTGGAGAATTCCACGCAGTAATGGGGCCTAACGGTACGGGTAAATCAACTTTAGCTAGTGCGATTATGGGGCACCCAAAGTATGAGATCACTAAAGGTGAAGTGCTTCTTGATGGTGAAGACGTACTAGAAATGGAAGTTGATGAGCGTGCTCAAGCTGGTTTATTCCTAGCGATGCAATATCCTAGTGAAATCAGTGGTGTAACAAACTCTGACTTCTTACGTTCATCTATTAATGCCCAGCGTGAAGAAGGTAATGAAATTCCTTTAATGCAGTTCATTAAAGAAATGGATAAAACAATGGATCAATTAGAAATTGATAAAAATATGGCGCAGCGTTACCTAAATGAAGGTTTCTCTGGTGGTGAGAAAAAGCGTAACGAAATCTTACAGCTAATGATGTTAAAACCAGCAATCGGAGTTTTAGACGAAATTGACTCTGGTCTAGACATCGACGCGTTAAAAGTAGTATCTCAAGGTATTAACCAAATGCGTGATGACAAATTTGGTTGCTTAATCATTACACACTACCAGCGCTTACTTGACTACATCACACCAGACCACGTACACGTTATGATGCAAGGTCGCGTTGTTAAATCTGGAGGCCCAGAATTAGCTCAACGTTTAGAAGCAGAAGGTTATGACTGGATTAAAGAAGAACTAGGAATCGATGACGAAACAGTTGGCCAAAAAGCGTAACAAGATAGGAGGGTAACGAATGGCTGTGGAAACACATTTACCTTATGACAAGCAGTATGTCACAGAATACTCTGAAAAACGAAATGAACCAACATGGTTTAAAGATATCCGCTTAAAGGCATTTGATTTAGCTGAAGAGCTGCCAATGCCTAAATTAGAAAAAACGCGCATTCGTAACTGGAATTTTACGAATTTCAAACACGATGTAGCAGGTAATAACATCGAAAGCTTTGATGAACTACCTGAAAAAATTCGTGTACTTCGAGGTGAAGGCGTTGAAGATCGCAACTTAATCGTTGTTCGTAATAGCGATGTTGCTTATGCAAAGTTAAGTGAAAACTTGAAAGCAAAAGGTGTTATATTTGAAGACATCTTTACAGCTATGGAAGAACACAGTGACTTAGTTCAAAAATACTTCATGCAAGATGGTGTTTCTGTTGATGAAAACAAGTTAACAGCACGTCATGCTGCGCTATTAAATAGCGGTGTATTTTTATACGTTCCGAAAAACGTAGTTGTAGATGAGCCAATTCAAGTGGTTTTCTGGCAAGAAGACAATGAAGCGGCGCTTTATAATCACGTATTATTAGTTGCTGACCAGCATAGTCAAGTAACATATGTAGAAAACTATGTTTCAAACAACGAAGAAGAAGAGACTGTAGCTAATACCGTAAGTGAAGTATTTGCTTTAGATGGGGCTAAAGTTTCTTATGGTGCCGTTGATAACTTTGCAAAAGGTACGACTTCTTACGTTAACCGTCGTGGAACAGTTGGCCGTGATGCAACATTAGAATGGGCATTAGGTCAAATGAATGACGGTAACACAATTTCTGAGAATATTACGAATTTAATGGGTGATAATTCATTATCACACGCTAAAGCTGTAACAGTAGGGCGTGGCAATCAAAGCCAGGACTTCACTGCAAATATCCGTCACTACGGTAAAGATTCTGAAGGGTATATTTTACAACACGGTGTTATGAAAGATCGTGCTTCATCGATCTTTAATGGAATTGGTAAAGTTGAAAATGGCGCAACTAGATCAAACGCTGAACAAGAATCTCGTGTGTTAATGCTTTCTGAGGGCGCGCGTGGAGATGCGAATCCAATTCTTTTAATTGATGAAGATGATGTTACAGCAGGTCACGCAGCTTCAGTTGGTCGTGTAGACCCACTTCAGTTGTTCTATCTAATGAGCCGTGGTATTAGTCAACAAGAAGCAGAACGTTTAGTTATTCATGGTTTCTTAGACCCTGTTGTTCGTGAAATCCCTATTGAAACAGTACAAAAACAACTTCGTGAAGTAATTGAAGGGAAAGTATATTAATGACAAACTTGGATCATGTTCGTAACCATTTTCCGATTTTAGATCAGGAAGTTAATGAACATCCATTAGTCTATCTTGATAGTGCCGCTACGTCTCAAAAACCGAAATCAGTAATTGAGGCGTTAGAGGACTATTACAATCGATATAATTCAAATGTTCACCGCGGTGTACACACACTTGGTTCTCATGCAACAGATGGTTATGAAGGTGCCCGTGAAAAGGTTAAAAACTTCATTAATGCACCAAGTATTAAAGAAGTAATCTTTACACGTGGTACTACAACAGCCATAAATACTGTAGCTTATAGTTATGCTCGTGAGAATTTAAAAGAAGGCGATGAAATTGTCTTAACGTTAATGGAGCACCATAGTAATATCATCCCTTGGCAACAAGCCGCAAAGGCAACAGGTGCTACTTTAAAGTATTTACCGTTACAAGAAGATGGAACAATTTCTCTTGAGGATGTACGTGAACTTGTTACTGAAAAGACGAAAATTGTAGCTATGACTCACGTATCTAATGTGTTAGGAACAATTAATCCAATTAAAGAAGTAACGGAAATTGCTCACCAAAATGGCGCAGTAACAGTTGTTGATGGGGCACAAGGTGTTCCTCACATGAGTGTGGATGTTCAAGATTTAGATGTAGACTTCTACGCTTTCTCTGCTCATAAAATGTGTGGTCCTACTGGGATTGGTGTTCTATATGGTAAAGAATCTCTTTTAGAGGAAATGGAGCCAGTTGAATTTGGTGGAGAGATGATTGATTTTGTAAACCTTCATGATTCAACATGGAAAGACTTACCTTGGAAGTTCGAAGGTGGTACTCCAATTATTGCAGGAGCTATTGGGTTAGGTGCTGCTATAGATTATCTAAATGAAATTGGAATGGAACAAATTGAAAAACATGAGCATGAACTGGTACAATATGCATTAGAACAGATGAATACAATCGACGGTATAACAATTTATGGACCTAAAGAACGTGCAGGGCTTGTAACATTTAACTTAGATGATGTTCATCCGCACGACCTAGCAACAGCATTAGATTCTTTAGGTGTTGCTGTTAGAGCTGGTCATCATTGTGCACAACCATTGATGAAACATTTACAAGTCGCTGCAACTGCACGAGCTAGTTTTTACCTGTATAATAATAAAGAAGACGTTGATGTATTTGTCGAAGGACTTAAGAAAGCGAAGGAGTATTTCGGCGATGTCTTTTAATAACCTAGATACACTATACAGACAAGTTATTATGGATCACTATAAAAACCCACGAAAACGTGGCAAGTTAGAAGGTGACCATATTACAGTCGAATTAAATAACCCTACTTGTGGTGACCGTATTGATTTACAGTTGAAAGTAGAAGATGGTGTTGTTAAGGATGCGATGTTTGAAGGGGAAGGCTGCTCTATTAGCATGTCCTCTGCATCCATGATGACACAAGTTGTTATAGATAAACCTGTAAAAGACGCCTTAAAAATTTCTGAAATGTTTTCAGATATGATGCTTGGTAAAGAAATGGAAGGCTATGATTTTGATATCGAAGAACTAGGCGATATTCAAGCATTACAAGGAGTCTCAAAGTTCCCAGCACGTATTAAATGTGCAACGTTAGCTTGGAAAGCAATGGAGCAAGGTGTTGAAAAGGACGAATCGTGAGGTAGTTTATTAACCTCGCATAATCTTTTGAAGGAGGGTGACATTATGGCTAAAAAAGCACCTGAAGTAGGTGATTACAAGTATGGGTTTAATGATCGTGACGTATCGATCTTCCGTACTGAAAGAGGCCTAACAGAAAACGTTGTTCGTGAAATTTCACGACAAAAAGATGAACCTGAGTGGATGTTAGAATTCCGCTTAAAAGCGTTTGAACAATTCCACAGTATGCCTATGCCACAGTGGGGTGGCGACTTAAATGAATTAGATTTTGATGAGATCACTTATTATGTTAAACCTTCTGAACAGACAGAACGCTCTTGGGATGAGGTACCTGATGAGATCAAGCAAACTTTTGACCGTCTAGGTATTCCAGAAGCTGAGCAAAAGTATTTAGCTGGTGTATCAGCTCAGTATGAATCAGAAGTAGTTTATCACAATATGGAGCAAGAACTTGAGGATATGGGTGTTGTATTTAAAGACACGGATACAGCGTTACAAGAAAATGAAGAGCTTTTCCGTGAATATTTCGGTAAAGTCATTCCACCATCTGATAACAAGTTCTCTGCATTAAACTCTGCAGTATGGTCTGGTGGTTCATTCATTTATGTTCCGAAAAATACAAAAGTAGAAACACCTCTACAAGCGTATTTCCGTATTAACTCAGAGAATATGGGTCAGTTTGAACGTACGCTAATTATTGTTGATGAGGGTGCGTCTGTACACTATGTAGAAGGTTGTACAGCACCAGTTTATACAACGAACTCATTACACAGTGCAGTTGTTGAGATCTATGTTCAAAAAGACGCTTATTGCCGTTACACAACAATCCAGAACTGGGCTAACAACGTTTATAACTTAGTTACTAAGCGTGCAACAGCTGGAGAGAATGCGACGATGGAATGGGTTGACGGTAACTTAGGTTCTAAGTTAACTATGAAATATCCAGCTGTCTTACTAAAGGGTGAAGGTGCTCGTGGTATGACACTGTCAATCGCATTAGCTGGTAAAGGGCAGCACCAAGATGCTGGTGCAAAAATGCATCACTTAGCACCGAATACGTCATCAACGATTGTTTCAAAGTCCATCTCAAAACAAGGTGGTAAAGTAACGTATCGTGGTATTGTACACTTCGGTAAGAAAGCAGAAGGTGCTCGTTCAAACATCGAATGTGATACGTTGATCTTAGATAACGAATCAACATCAGATACAATTCCTTACAACGAAGTGCTTAATGAAAACATTTCATTAGAGCACGAGGCGAAGGTATCTAAAGTATCTGAAGAGCAGTTATTCTATCTAATGAGCCGCGGTATTTCAGAGGAAGAAGCAACAGAAATGATCGTAATGGGCTTTATTGAGCCATTCACGAAAGAACTACCAATGGAATACGCAGTTGAAATGAACCGTCTTATCAAGTTTGAGATGGAAGGTAGTATTGGTTAATATTAATATAACTCTCCTCACGACAATTGTGATGGGTTATATAAGGCATGAGTTCTTAATGTGTGCCAATTTAATTTGACTTCTTTTATATAAGAGGCGAACTTTAAAGTTTGCCTCTTTCTTTTTAATGTTCAAGTTATCAATGAAGTGAAGTTGTATTTATCCTATAATTATTTTTAAGTTGAAATTTTAAGGGAAGATGCATGGTGAAAACTGAAAAAATAAGATGCTGGATGGATATAATATATGGATTGGTGGTGGTGCAATAGTAAACCCAGGTGTTCATGTAGGAAATAATGTGGTAATCGCATCCGGTGCAGTCATTACAAAGGATATAGAAGATAATGTATTTGTTGGTGGTAATCCTGCGAAAATAATTAAACAGATTGAAACATAATTTAGCGGCCTATAACGATGATGTGCCTAAATCCCCTTGTTGTATTTATTTGCTGTAAGATCTTTATTCAATTAGTATATTTAGCATATTGAACATCCTCTTTATAAAGGTATAATAGCAATTAAGAAGAAAATACTGGAACTATTATGAGAGGAGAATTCAAAATGGATGAAACTATTAAGCAAGGGCTTTCAAACTTATGGAAAGGTAAAGAAGCTGTTGGCGGAAAACTATTTTTAACTAAACAACATTTGACGCATCAACCACACAAGGCGAATATTAAAAAAGAAAAAGTAGTTATAAAATTAAGTCACATTAAAAATATTGAGTTTTATACAAATAAGGTTTTTGGGGTTCCTTTGATGAAAAACGGGTTAAAAGTTATTTTAAACTCAAATGAAATATACTTCTTTGTTGTAAATAAAAGAGAAGAATGGAAAGAAGCAATAGACCATTTGTTAAGTGAACAAGTTGAAATGATGTGAAGAACTGTATGTGAATATGTATAAATATTTTAATTGGTTGATCATCTTAATAGTATGGTATGATAGTAGGCGTGAGGTTAACCTTACGCATTTTTTAGTTCTCCGAGATTGTCGAGAGATTGGGCTACATAAATATCAACAATGTAAATCTTCTAAGAATGAAGGGATATCGTAATGGTTTTTATTATAATGTTTATTATCGGTTTATTGAGCTCCTTTGTTGGCAGTATTGCTGGATTAGGTGGGGGAGTTATTTTTGTTCCGGTGTTACTATTTTTTGCTGAGTTCAGTGATAGCTTCTCGTGGGTAACACCTCAAAATGTTGTCGCGATGTCATTAATAGTGATGATCTTCACAGGTCTATCATCCACATTAACTTACTTAAAGCGTAAACGAGTTGACGTATTTAGTGGTTCATTATTTTTAATAGGAAGCATTCCAGGAGCTTTAACAGGCGTATATATTAATCAATTTGTTCATCTTGATACATTCCAGTTATACTTCGGTTTACTCATGTTATTCGTTGTCAGTATGTTTTTTGTTAAAAAGAAAGCAGTTAATGAACCGACAATCCCTAATATGAAAACAGGGCGATTTCAGATTACAAGAACATTTGATTTATATGGGAAAAATACAACCTATTCGTATTCAGCTATTTTAGGTATATTCATTGCCTATTTTGTTGGTATGATGTCTGGATTATTTGGCGTTGGTGGAGGCTCATTAATGGTTCCAGCTATGATTTTATTATTTGGTTTTCCAGCCCATATTGCCGTACCAACTTCTATGTTTATGATTTTCTTCTCTAGTGTCGTATCATCTAGTGCACATATTGCAGCAGGTCATGTGTTGTGGGCATTTACCTTAGCTAGTATTCCAGGTGCTTGGCTAGGTGGTTATTTAGGAGCTGTTGTGAATCAACGTTTAAATAGTCAGGTCATTGAGTGGATTTTAAGAATTGTTATGATTATAATCGGCATAAGATTAATAATACAGTCTTTCTAGAATGAAGGGGATTAATCTGTATGAATGAAGAGATCCATTTATATTTCACAAGTGACTTACATAGCCATTTTCAATACTGGCCACATATTATGGCTTCTATTAATGAAAAAATAGAAAACCATGAACAGAACGATGAATTTTACTTAATATTAGATAATGGGGATCATATAGACCGTGTTAACCCAATTACTGAGGCAACGTTAGGTGAAGCCAATGTTAAGTTATTAAACTTAGCTAATTATGATGTCGTCACTCTTGGGAATAATGAAGGCATTACTTTACCTAAAAGCGGCCTTTATCATTTATATGATGAGGCAGAGTTTGAGGTTGTTTGTGCTAATTTAAAGCCGCAGTATGAACATAAGCCGAACTGGTTAAAGGCTTATAAAGTCCTTACGACAAATAATAACACGAGAATCGGGGTAGTCGGATTAACTGCACCATTTAAAACGTTTTATGAGCAATTAGATTGGCATGTTGAAAAACCCTTTACCGTTTTAGATGAAGTGATTCCTCAACTTAAAGCGGAGTGTGACATCATTGTTTTGTTATCACACTTAGGGATTTACGATGATGAAGCTATTTCAGAAAAATATCCGATAGATGTGATCTTAGGTGGGCATACACATCATCTTCTTGAAGAAGGAAAGGTGACAAATGGTACAATCATCAATGCTGTAGGTAAACAAGGTAGGCATTATGGTTATATTAATGTTTCATACAATAAAGCTAAAAGACATGTCGAGTCATTAGTTGGAGAGGCTATTCCAATCTCACCTCAAATTGATGAAGCTACACTAGAATACTTAAATGAGTTAGAAATACAAGCAAATCAACAGTTAAATCAAGTTATAGTAAACTTAAGTCAGCCGTATGAAATCAGTTGGTTTGAAGAGACGCTTATCATGAAGTCTTTTGTTAATACTTTAAAGGAGTGGACAAAGGCTGATGCAGCTGTCTTAAACTCAGGGGTATTATTAAAAGGGTTTAATACAGGTTCAGTTACTAAGAAAGACATTCATGAAAGCTGCCCACACCCGATGAATCCTTGTACAATGGTTTTAACGGGGGATGAATTAATCGAAACGGTGAAATTATTTGAAACAGAACGATTTACTAATTTTAAGCTAAAAGGCTTAGGTTTTAGAGGTCAAGTTATTGGGAAGATGATATATTCAAATATTGATTTTGAGTATAATCATTATTCTAATCAAATACAAAAGGTCTATTTAAACGGAGAAATCGTTGACCCAGCTAAAAAATACACGATTGCAACAGCAGATACATTTTCATTCCCATGGCTGATTCCACCGATCTCCCATGTAGATGAGAAAAAGTATTTTATGCCAGAATTTTTAAGAGATGTATTAGAGAAGTGTTTGTCTGAAAGGTAAAATTATGACAGGCACTTCTTTTTTATAAGTTCATAACTTATAAAAGAAGGAGGTTGGTGTCATTGATTCACGTAGAGCCTATCTGGATTGAAGATGGCGCATTTACCTTTACTCATGTTGAATTACCAAAGACAGATTTACTAGTTATTTCTAATGACATCGGGTATATTATGTGTGGCGCTTTAGACGTTGACTTGCTGAACAACAAATTACATGACCGCCAAATTGTTGCAGCGCGTGCGGTAGGCGTTCGTAACCGAGATGAGTTGTTATATGCCCCTTTACAAAAAGTAACGAAGTACGCTGAAGAGAAGTACGGATGGTATGAAGGCATGATTGGTAAGCAAGCATTAATGAATTTAAATTAAATTTTTGGACCCTCCAACATTTAATACATGCCCCCCTAAACCTAAGCATACAGTTTAGGTAGAGGGGGTTTTTACGTGCGTCGATTCAAACCAAGAACATTTAACAAAAGAAAACCCAAGACGTTAAGTCAAATCCTCATGCTCACATTTGTTTCTTTCATTGTTGCCATTATATTATCAGTCTGGATTATTAACAGAGGAATTGAGCCGACTTTAATTGAAATCGCTGAAACAAAAACCAATCAATTTGCAAGAGAAGCTATTAATGAAGCGGTTAGTAAGAGAATAGCAGATGATTTAGAAGCTGATGAATTAATTGACATTGAAACAGATGGTGATGGAAATATTGTATCTTTAAATTGGAATAGTGTCGTAATTAATCGTGTGTTACGTAATACGACGTTTCGTGTTCAAAACTTCTTAAAAAGAATTGAACGAGGTGAAATAACGCCAGAAGAGACGTTGAACTTTGATTTAGATGATGACATTATTATTCAAGAGGATACTGTAGAAGAACATAGAGCGATTGTGAGGATCCCGATCGGTCAAGCAACCCAAAATGCTTTATTAGCAAACTTAGGGCCTCAAGTACCCGTTCATTTCAGAGTGATCGGTGATGTGCAATCAGATGTAGAGAGAAGAGTTACGGAATACGGAATCAATAATGCGATGATTGAGTTAGATATCCATATTCAAGCTAATGTGCAAATCGTTATACCGTTTGCGACGAAAACAACGCAAGTAGAAACAAATGTGCCAGTCTATGTTGGCGTTGTGCAAGGGCAAGTGCCTGATTTTTATAACCAAGGAGCTTCTGATTCTCCAAATGTTTCTATACCATTTAGGGATTTACAAGATTAACTTGACATGGTATATTAACTTTTGTGTTAAAAATTAAATATAAGCAAGACCTTATCTATCGATGAGGTAGAGGTGCGCTTAGTATCAGTAACATATGTGAGGATGACAACAAGGATCATATGTGAAAGGGTTAAGTGCCGAAATGCTCATTTAGTCGTTATTTGAGCATTGGTGTATTTCTGAATAAGGGGTACACTCTCGCGTGAGAAGCGGGGAGCTACTGATCGAGAAATAACCGACTTTCAAAAGTAATGGTAGATTTCTCTATCATTACTTTTTTTTGGCTTCACGCCGAATTGATAAAAGCGGAGTTCTCGAATAATAACAAGGAGGGGAAATAATGGAAGCAACAGTTTGGTCATTACTTCCACCACTTGTGATGATCGTACTTGTATTATTAACACGCAAAGTACTATTATCACTAGGTGCTGGAATCATTGTTGGGGCTTTAATGGTAGAAAGCTTTAACATTATTGGGACTGCTGAACGCATTTGGAACACCTTTCAGCATTTATTTTACATGGAAGGCGATTGGGATATTTGGAGCCTGCAATTAGTCGCTTTCTTACTATTACTAGGTATTTTAATTGCGTTTCTAACAGCAACTGGAGGAGCAGGGGCCTTTGGTAATTGGGCTGTTGGACGGATTAAAACAAGGAAAGGTTCACAATATACAACAGGATTATTAGGTTTAGGTATTTTTATTGATGATTACTTTAACAGTTTAACCATTGGGCAGGTATCTAGACCAGTTACTGACCGTCAAAATGTCTCAAGAGCAAAATTAGCTTATTTGATTGACTCCACATCAGCTCCAGTTACGGTATTAACACCAATATCAAGTTGGGGTGCCTATATTATTGGAATCATTGCTTCAATCATAGCAACTCATGAATTAGCTAATATGGGAGCATTAGAGGCGTTCATTCAAATGATTCCGTATAACTTTTATGCTATTGCTGCTATTTTGCTTGTATTTTTAGTCATTTACTTTAAATTAGATTTTGGACCAATGAAAAAGCATGAAAAGCGGGCTCAAGAAACAGGTGAGTTAATTGACCCGAACAACACAGATGTACCAGGTGACTTAAAAGGTGGCGTCATCGAAAATACAGGGGGTAAAGTCTATCATTTACTGATCCCAATTCTAGTATTACTAATTACAACAGTGACATCCATGATTGTAACAGGTGTTCAAGCAAGTGAGGGTGAAGCGACATTAGTATCGATCTTCGCAAATACAGATGTTAATTTATCACTTGTTCTTGGTGGTACTATCTCAGTTGTCGTTGCTATGTTGTTCTATAGTGTACAGCAAGGTGAGAAAACGAACTTCTTCTTAGTGACATGGGAAGGCATTAAAGCAATGCTTCCGGCTGTATATATATTAGTATTAGCTTGGATGATTGTATCGATTATTGAAGCCATTGGTACAGATCAATATCTAGTTGGTCTAGTAGAAGGTGCGGATTTAAATGCAGCGTATCTACCGTTAATTATTTTCTTAGTTGCTGGTATTATGGCGTTTGCAACAGGTACGTCTTGGGGCACATTTGGGTTAATGTTACCTATTGCTGGTTCAATGGCTGTAGCATTAGACCCAGGCTTATTAATTCCAGCATTGGCAGCTGTACTAGCTGGTTCTGTATTTGGAGATCATTGCTCACCAATTTCAGATACATCTGTCTTATCATCAACAGGTGCTGGGTCAAATCACTTAGACCACGTCATTACGCAGATCCCATATGCAGTTATGGCAGCATTATCAGCAACTTTAGGCTATCTAGCTTTAGCTTTAACAAGTTCTGTTTTTGTTGGTTTAATCCTAACCATAATTGTACTAGTAGGTTTAGTCTTATTATTAAAACAAATATTGAAATAGTTTCAATTAAAGATAGAGGACAACAATATTAGTTGTCATAATAGAAAATCCGAACGATTCATCATTTATGAACGCGTTCGGATTTTTTTCGTTTCGATTACGCGAAATTAAAGAAGCTTGAATGCTGAAAAAACTACCCAATCGAAACGTAAGATCTTTATAATAGTGTGAAATAATCATCCGTTGCTGCATATCCCTAAAAGGTAGAACGATTATTTTAAATATTTTAAACAACTATTGTCAGTTGGTGTCGATCTTTGTTAATATAAATATCGTTGCTCTCTTTAAAATATTGAATAATTCAAACTTTTTGACTAAGACTTTATAAAGTTTTTCAATTTTACTTGCAAAAAAATTGTCAAAAAATTATAATAAAACAAAATAGTCAATATATTTAAGGTGAGAGGGTTAGTACACTTTTAAATTTAAACAAGCAAAAGATGTACTAATTAAAAAAGTAATTGAAAGGGGAATATGATTATGCAGGGACGTGAACAGTGGGCTACAAGGCTCGGGTTTATTCTTGCGGCTGTTGGTTCAGCTGTAGGTCTAGGTAACATATGGCGTTTCTCTTATGTACTAGGAGAAGGTGGAGGATTTGCATTTTTACTAGCTTATATTATTTGTATCTTCTTAATTGGTTTACCGGTGTTACTAGCTGAGATTACAGTTGGTCGTAAAGGTCAATCAGATGCAGTTGGCTCATTTAATAAGCTAGCACCAGGAAAGTGGTGGAAACTCGGTGGTATTTTAGGTGTTTTATCTGGTACACTAATTCTTTCATTCTATGGTGTAATCGCAGGTTGGGTTATGTATTATGTGTATAGCTATTTAACAGGTTCTGCTGGAAGTGTTGCAGAAGGTGAATATGGTGCATATTTTGAAGGATTTGTTGGAAGTCCGATCGCACCAGTTTTTTGGCAAGTATTATTTATGGCAATAGTAATCGGTGTTGTATACTTCGGTATTAAGAAAGGAATCGAATTAGCAAACCGTACATTCATGCCGTTACTAGCTTTATTAGTGATTGTATTAGCGATTTATGGTTTAACGATGGAAGGTGCTGGTGAAGCATTAAACTTTATGTTTGCACCTGATTTTGCCCAATTAGGTAATATGGAAGTTTGGGGTATGGCAATTGGTCAGGCATTCTTCACTTTATCACTTGGTATGGGTGCTATGATTACATATGCATCTTACTTACCTAAAGAGACAAAGCTTCCAAGTGCTGCTGGTACAATTGTAACGTTAGATACGTTATTTGCGATTTTTGCTGGTTTAATGATTTTCCCAATTGTATTTACTTTCGGTTTAGACCCAGGAGATGGCCCAGGCCTAATCTTTATTACATTACCTGAAGCATTCGGTCAGTGGGGCACTGGTGGTACAATATTCGGTTTGTTCTTCTTCTTATTAGTTGCTGTTGCAGCTTTATCATCTGCAATTTCGCTATTAGAAGTAGGCGTATCGTGGGCGATGCGTCGCTTTGAATGGAGCCGTAAAAAAGCGACTTTAACTGCTGGTATTATTATTACAGCATTTGGTGTTCCTTCAGCATTATCTCAAGGTGGACCATTAAGCCAAGAAATTTTCGGATTACCGTTCTTAGATTTAATCGATACCGTTACCGACCAATACACATTAGCTCTTGGTGGTATGATTACAGCGCTATTTGTTGGTTGGGGTTGGAACAAGATAGAAGTATTACGTGAAACAGGTTTACAAGATACGACTGTTGGTGCTCTTTGGATTTGGTTCCTAAGAATCGTAGCGCCAATTGGAATCCTGTATATTGTAGCAAATAACTTCTATAACATGTTCTTAGCTTCAGAGGAATCAATGAGTTATTTAATCATCCAAATGATTAATTACTTCTTATAAGATAACATTTAAAAGCATGTGACTGTTTAAAAGCAGTCACATGCTTTTATTAATGGCTCTAATATATATGTTGGGGTTTGGATAAAATTCTGGCAAGTTTGGGTGGAGGCATTCGAGGAATTGCTTACCGGCGGACGCTTTCCGCGGGCACGGCCTCAGCTAACTTTGGCAAGAAAAGCATTTGCCAAAGTGGATCTTCGGCTCGCGCTGTTCCCGCAGGAGTCGCCGCCTCACGCAATTCCTCGGATGCTAGAAACGAGAGTGTCCCTTTTTCGACAAACAAGACTGGTATCTTCATCACTAGTGATAAATCCTCCTTATTGACGGAGGCCTATCTATTTAAAGAGCTTTATTGTGACTGGTTCCAAGAAGCGAAAGAGCTGGGACGTGAACATCTAAAGCAAATAAAGGAGCGCTTATACGACTTCTATACAGCGTGAAAAAAAGCAGGAATTCTTGAATTCGAAAAAGCTATAGAAACCATTCAAAACTGGCAAAAAGAAATCATGAATAGCTTTGGTTATAACTTACACAATGGTTACATTGAAGGGACAGACGAAAGTGATTAAGCGCCAAGCGTTTGGTTTTCGGCGGTTTGATCGCCTGCGACGAAAAGTGTTATTGCATCATAAATATAAGGATATACAAAGCCAAATGGCATAAATAAGGAGTGCTCTTAAAAAAGCACCCCAACATTTGACTTAGAACCTATTTATTCCCAACGCCTTAATGAAGGATATGGGTCAAACGCCCATTCGTGCTCTCCGTTATAACGATACATACCATAATGTAAGTGAGGTGGGAATTTGCCGGATGTTCCGACTGGTCCATAGCCTGATGAACCGACATATCCAATCACCTCCCCAGGTTCAACCATTGTCCCTTCTTCAATTCCGTCTTCAAATCCATTTAAGTGTGCATAATAATGATAAATATTTTGTGTATCTCGTATACCTACACGCCATCCTCCATAACGATTCCAACCCATAATTTCCACGATTCCATATGAGACAGAACGGACGGGTGTTCCATAAGAAGCAAAAATATCTGTTCCTTCATGGATGCGGTTACCCCCATATCCACGACCTGCTCCCCATGTTGAGCGATAAGAATAGTTATGGTATTCAGGAATTGGGAAGGCACGTTCATGTAAATCAACCGTTTGAAAGTGGTCAAACACCTTTGCATATTGATTAATTAGTTTTGCTGCTTTTTCTCTTCCATAAAATAATTCGAAAATTTCATCGTAAGTTTTTCCATTTCCTAATTGTTCATAAACATACATTCCCATTGTATATAATGCATCTTCATCATTGTTTGGATCTGCATATCCATTACCATTACCATCTTTTCCAATTCCATCAAAAAGCTGAATGACAGATTCTAGATGCTCTGTTTCAGAATCAAACGCTAATTGTCCGAACCATTTATGGTCAGGAAATTGAATTCCTGTTAATCGCTCATCATCAACTTCATTTATATTTCGTTCGTATTGATCAATGGCAGCTAAGTAGTACCACGGTATACTCGTTAGATTCTCAGTTTTTTTGTATAAATTGACTCTTTCATCATATTCATTAAATTCCTCATCATCTTCTTCAGCTAATATAGAATAGCCAGTAAATATAAAGAAAAGGCATGTGAATAGTATAGCGAATGAAAGCCTATAAGTTCTGCTATAGTTCATTACAGATAAACCCCTTTTATCGTGTTCTAAGATTTAGTGTGTTCATCTTTTTTAAAATCATGAGAGCGTTATTTAATGAATTTATGATACACTAGACTTAATCGAGGTGAATGACATGGAATTATTAGGACAACGTTATGAATTAATATATAGTTATCGAGATGGTTTTCAAGAAGATGTGATTGAGGAACGCTTTACAGACATTTTGACTAAGTATGATTATATTGTTGGCGATTGGGGATTTGGTCAATTAAGGTTAAAAGGGTTTTATGATGACCAGAGTCAAAAAGCTACATACGATACGAAAATTTCAACATTAGAGGATTATTTATACGAATACTGTAATTTTGGGTGTGCGTATTTCATTCTTAAACGTTCAGGAGAATAAGATGACCGGAAGCTTGTGTGATTCCGGTCATTTTTGAATTCGTCATTAAGGATCTTCCACTTAACTAATTCTTTTTACTGTCATCATCTAGCCCTTCGTTATGAGGATAATTTTCTGGCTGATGAGCGAAAGGATATTTACGTGGTAAATCTTCGTGAAGGTTTTTATTTTCATAGTTAAAGTTAGAATAATGACGCCGTTTAGGATCATGCTCTCTAGCTTGAAGGGGCTCATCATTAATGGGATTCCCATATGTCCCCTCTGGAAATTCTTGAGCGGCTTGATAATTTTGTTGGACTTCAACTGTTGCGAAGTCATCATGTTTTTTGCGTTTACCCACTGTATACCACCTCCTTATGTCCTTTAGTTAATAGCAGTAGACTCATTGCTAAAAACATTGCTTAAATAACCATGTAATTCTTCTGCCTCATAGTTATTTAAATGTAAAAAGTGGCAAAAATAATCAATGTCTTCCATTTGTGAGTCACATACTTCAGTGTAGCGAGATTTTTGTAGATCAATAATTAGACTTTTTTCATGATCACGATCGCTTTTAACAATTGCAATATCATAACGTCTTGAATCCCCCATGAAACTTACATAACGAATTTGTGCTTCATTTGTTTCATCTGCAAGGGTTCTGTTTAACATAAAGTCTCAGCTCCTATGGTATTCTTCACCTATAGCATTCCTCAAGTTTTAAGAAATATGAGAACTATAAAATGAAGAATTAATTGTGTTAAACTAATGACTTGAAAGGAAGTGGTTTAGTGTATTTTGTTGACCAGGAAAAAATCGACCAAACGTTATTCTATATGGATCAAATGTTAAATACATATGAAAACAATTCGTTTAATACTCATGTCGAACAGCTTGCTATAGAACGAATTGTTCATATGACAATTGAATCGATTATTGATGTTGGGAATATGATGATTGATGGCTTTATTATGCGAGACCCAGGTAGTTATGATGATATTATTGATATTTTAATCGATGAGAAAGTAATACCCGAACATGATGAAGATTCTTATAAAAGCATTATTGCTCTTAGACATATGTTAGTTCGAAATTATTCTAACGTTAACCATAAAGAGTTGGTTGAGATAATGGACCAACAGATTAATACTTTAAAGAATTTTTCGAAGCATGTATTTGCATACTTAGAGAAGGAAATGGGTCCTATTACAGCTTTTAAAAAAAGAGAAGGTGAAGTTTAAGGTTATGAAAGCATATAAAGCTTATTTTATTGATTTAGATGGAACGATGTATAGAGGGAAAGAGGCCATACCAGAAGCAAAAGAATTTATCAGACAACTGCAAGAAAATCAAGCGCCCTATCTATTTGTGACCAATAATTCTTCTAGAACTAGGATGAAAACAGTTGAAAATCTTAAGAAGCACGGTATCGAAGCTAAAGAAGAGCAAGTCTTAACCCCTTCGATCGCAGCAGCAAATTATATTAAGCAGAATGATCCTCATGCCACAGTTTATTTTATTGGTGAAAAAGGTGTAGAAGATGCATTAAGGAGTGAAGGGGTCGAACTGACAACGAAAAACCCTGATTATGTCGTTGTTGGAATTGACCGTCACAATAGTTATAAGAAGATTAAGGATGCTTGTCTTCATATACAAAATGGAGCTAAATTTTTAGCGACGAACCCTGATATTCGTGTACCAACAGAAGAAGGGTTTGTTCCAGGAAATGGGGCATATGTTAATTTAATAAAAGAAGTAACGAAAACTGAACCCATAATTGTTGGGAAGCCTGATCGTTTAATGATTGATGTAGCTTTAAAAGAATTAAATGTAGAGCCTAGTGATGCGATTATGGTTGGAGATAATTATGAAACAGATATTAAAGCAGGCATTCGAGCAGGTTTGGACACTCTACATGTTCAAACAGGCGTCACTTCAAAAGAGGACTTAAAAGATGTAGAAGTTCAGCCAACGTATTCTCTTGCTACGCTGGCTGAATGGCAAGTGAATGTTTAATTTAATCATCTTCCGGTTCGCGATACTCTTGACTGTGAGCTAAACGACTTGAGGCTGCTGCGGCAATTGCACCAACGATATCATCTAAAAATGTGTGGCAACCGTTTGCTTTGTCATTTAATGCTTCAAGAATACCGGGTTTAACTTTATCTATATACCCATAGTTAGTAAATCCAATTGACCCATAAACATTAATAATTGAAAAAGCTATTATTTCATCTATTCCATATAATCCTTCATCATTTTCAATCATCGTTTGTAATGGTTCTTGTAATTGTTCTTGCTCAGCTAGTTCATCAATTTGAATCCCAGTCAGTATTGCATTTTGGACTTCACGTTTTTGTAGTACTTTTTCTACATTTTCAAAGCATTCTTCTTGTGATAAGTTTTCATGATATTTAGACTGGAGAAAATGAACTAATTCAGCAATATCATTGATAGTAACACCGCGTTTTTCCAACAATTGTATAGCAGTTATTTCTAAAGATTCCATAGCAACTGTTCCTTTCTAGATTATTTCATTTAATTTATGCGAAACTAACACTCAGTATTAGTTAGATTGTACGTTTAAAGTAAAACAATGCAATGAGCTTATAAACTTGAGGTGATGGTATGACTAGACCGTTTGTTTTTATTACACGAAAAATATCTGATAATGTTGTGTCCATGTTAGAGCAACATTTTTTAGTTGAAATGTGGTGTGAGGAAGAAGAGGTGATTCCACGCGAGCTGTTAATGGAGAAGGCGAAACAAGCTGATGCGTTATTAACAATGTTAACAGATAAGATTGATGAAGAGTTACTCACTCAATCACCATATCTTAAAGTCGTTGCCAATTTAGCGGTCGGCTACGATAATATTGACTTAGAAGCGGCAAAAAAGAACAATGTTACGGTGACAAATACACCTGATGTATTAACGGATACAACAGCTGATTTAACGTTTTCATTATTGACGGCAACAGCTAGAAGAATTCCAGAAGCGATTGATTATATAAAGGATGATCAATGGAAATCTTGGTCGCCATATATGCTAGCAGGTTCAGACATTCACCATAAGACAATAGGTATTGTTGGGTTAGGTAATATCGGTCAAGCCGTTGCGAAAAGAGCGACAGGATTTGATATGGAGATTCTTTATTACAATCGATCAAGAAAACAGGATATAGAGTCTGAACTTGGTGTGAAATATGTCTCATTTGAAGACTTGCTGAATAGATCTGACTTTGTTGTTTGTATGACACCACTATCAAAAGAAACAGAAGGTATGTTTAATCGTGAAGTATTTAAACAAATGAAAGACACTGCTATCTTTATTAATTCATCTAGAGGTGGTGTTGTGAATGAAGAAGATCTATTCAAAGCGCTAGAAAGTGGCGAAATAAAAGCAGCGGGATTAGATGTCTTTCAAAATGAGCCGATTGGTGCGGACCATCCGTTGTTAACATTAGATCAAGTTGTTGCTTTGCCTCATATTGGCTCTTCCAGTTTGGAGACGAGAACAGAAATGATGGAATTAGCAGCTCGGAACATAAAACAAGTACTAAACGGGGGAAAAGCTTTAACACCTGTGCACATTTAATTATAAAAAAGAGCTGGTATTTAAAACCAGCTCTTTGGCTTTGGGTGGATTAGAAGATTTGTTCTACTTCTTGTACGCCAGGTACTTCTGCGATTAATGCACGTTCTATTCCAGCTTTAAGAGTGATCGCTGAGCTTGGGCAATTTCCACATGCACCTTTCAAACGAAGAAGCACGATGCCTTCATCTACATCTACTAATTCAACGTCTCCACCGTCTCTTAGTAAAAATGGGCGTAATTTATTAATAACCTCTTGCACTTGATCGAACATCGCTCATCTTCCCCTTTCATATTTATATTATAAATAAGATCTGTAAAAAAATCTATTCTTGAACACGAAAACGCTAAAATTTATTGAGAACCATTTTCATTTTAACTTGAAGCAAAAGTTTTGTAAAATATAATAAAGTATAGTTAAACGTATTTGACTGCTAAAGGGAGGATCATGATGGAGAATCAAATTGAGTTAGTTGTATATGGTGCAGATGTGCTATGTCCAAGTTGTGTTAATTTACCGAGTTCTAAGGAACAATATGATTGGTTACAAGCTGCTATTTCAAGAAAATTTGGCGATAATGGCGTCATTTATAAATATGTCGATATTTATAATCCACCTGAAGAAAAGCCTTATCAACAGTTTGCAACTAAGGTGATTGATGAAGATATGTTTTATCCAGTCGTATTAGTTGAAGGAGAAGTTGTCGGGGAAGGGAATCCTCGTTTGAAAACGATCTATAAAGCTTTAGAGAAAAAAGGTTTAAAACCTGAGTCGTGAGCATAATTGCGTGTAATAATAACCTTATGCTAGCATATCTGCAGGGTTCTATAATTGAAGAAAAGAACTTTAGGAGTGTATGAAAAATGAACCCGATTATCGAATTTTGTGTTAATAATTTAATTAGTGGTTCACAAGCTGCATTTGAACAATTAAGTAAAGACCCAGATTTAGATGTCATTGAATACGGTTGCACGAGTCATTGTGGAATATGTGCAATGGGGCTATTTGCGATCGTAAACGGTGAATGTATCATGGCTGATTCAGCAGATGAGCTTGTTGATAAAGTTTATGAACATTTAGAAGAAAACCCTGTATTTTAATCAAAATAATAGAGAGGTAAGACCGATGAAGATTCCTTTTACGAAGATGCACGGCTTAGGTAATAACTATATTTATATTGATGGTTTTCAATTTGAAATAAAAGAAGACAAAATACCGGAAGTTTCAAAGGAAATTTCCAATGTTAATACAGGTATTGGCTCTGATGGTTTAATTATGGTGTTACCATCAAAAATTGCCGATGTTCGTATGCGTATCTTTAATAAAGATGGTTCTGAGGCTATGAATTGTGGTAATGGTTTACGTAGTGTAGCAAAATTCGCTTTTGAACATGGGTACGTCCAATCGACAGAATTTCAAATCGAGGCTAAGTCTGGTGTAGTTAATGCGACTGTTCAATTAAATAATGATGAAACGGTTGATAGTATTACAATTGATATGGGCCCGCCGATTCTTGAACGAGAAAAAATTCCAATGAAAACTGAACAAGGAAACCCTCATGAACGCGTAATTGCTGAATCATTCGAAGTAGAAGGTGAAGAATATTCAGCTACGGCGGTATCAATGGGTAATCCTCATATCATATTTTATGTAGAGGATATAGAGAAAGCTCCAATTCACGCAATAGGCCCACTTGTAACAGATGACTCTCGTTTCCCAGAAGGTGTCAATGTTGAGTTCGTTCAAGTAATTAATGAGCGTGAAATTATTTTTAGAGTTTGGGAACGTGGTTCGGGTATTACCCAAGCGTGTGGAACAGGTGCATGTGCGGCAGTTGTCTCGTCTGTTCTTAATGGTTATGTTAATAAAGGTCAAGAAGTAACCGTACATTTAGACGGTGGTGATTTATGGATTTCATGGTTAGATAATGGCCATGTGTTAATGAGAGGTCCTGCAGTTACAGTTGCAGAAGGAGTGTTTTGGTCTTAAGCTCGTTTAATTGAATGACTGAATATAAGCTAGTATACTTGAAGTAGGGGAGGTATTATGTATGGCTATTAACTTATCAGAAGCAGCAAACTTACAAGTAAAAGAAATGTTAAAAGATGAAACAGCTGAAGAAGTTTACCTACGCTTTGGTGTGAAAGGTGGCGGGTGCAGCGGCTTATCTTATAAATTAGGTTTTGATTATGATAAGAAGGAAACAGACCGCGAATTTGAACAAAATGGCATTCCGATTATTATTGCTGAGATGGACGTTCCAATTATTGAAGGAACAACGATCGATTTTAAACAAAATATGATGGGTGGCGGATTTACGATTGAAAATCCGAATGCAATCGTATCATGTGGTTGTGGTTCATCGTTTAAAGCTCCTGGTGTAGAAGGCCAACCAGGTAACTGTTAATGTCAGACTTTTGCTGATTTTAGTTAACTAAAAGAGATTGGGACAAAAGGATTGATGTCTGGTGAAAACACGAACGTTTAGTATTTCACCTTAGTTGACCAGTTACTTTATGGAATCAAAATGCGTAGACTCCCGCGGGTGCAAAGGCAAAGGTGAGACTACAGTGCATAGCACGAGTAGGCTCACCAGGCCCGCGGAAAGCGAAGCATTTTGCATTTTGGTGGAGCGATGATTAGAAAATTAGACCCGAACGAATTTGAATTATAATTTCGTTCGGGTCTTGTGTATTAATGCTTAGTTTTGTCTCAGCCTCTTTTGTTTAATCATTAAACATATGCGTTGAGTGTTTCGGTTGCAGACGTGCATTAGGGTCCATTCTAGCCATTGCATTATTAACAGCAGTAGGACCTTCACCGAAACCAGCAGCAATTAACTTGACCTTTCCTGGATACGTAATAATATCTCCAGCACCATAAATTCCTTCAACATTTGTTTCCATTCTTGTATTAACGACGATATCATTTTTCTCTATTTCTAAGCCCCAATTCTTAATTGGGCCTATTTGTGAAACGAACCCGTAATTTACAATCAAGTCGTCTACATCAACTTCTAATATTTCTTCTGACTTCGCTTTTTGTAAAATAACTTTTTCAATCGCTTCTTCACCCTCTAATGATTGCGGAATGTATGGCGTTAAAATTTCAACAGATGATTGCTTTAACTGAGCAACACTATGCTCATGTGCTCGGAATTGATCACGTCTGTGTACCAGACTAACTTGTTTGGCTATTGGCTCTAACATTAAAGCCCAATCAACTGCTGAGTCACCACCGCCACAAATCATGACTTTACGATCACGGAAGGATTCAATATTTGTAATATAGTAATGCAGGTTATGGTCTTCATACTGTTCAGTTCCTTCAATGCGTAATTTACGTGGTTCAAAAGCACCGTTTCCTGCGGTTATTATGACAGCTTTTGCATAAAATACATCTTGATTAGTTGTTAATTTAAATAGGTTCTCCTCAATCTTCTCTATGGATTGCACAGCTTCATCGAGCGTAATCGTTGGATTAAAAGGTTTAGCTTGTTCATATAAACTATCGACAAGACCTTGAGCTGTAACTTTCGGAAAACCTGCAACATCGTAAATATATTTCTCTGGATATAAGGCAGTAAGCTGACCACCGATATGAGGTAAGCTTTCGATGATTTGTACATCAGCTTGACGAAGCCCACCATAAAAGGCAGTGAATAAACCAACAGGGCCAGCGCCAATAATAGCTATATCTTTAACGTGTTCGTTCATATCTATTCCTCCAACTTCCTTAAAAAATCATATAAACACCATCAAACATTATAACATCACATGTATTGATTGATAAATGTTTTGCAAACTAAAAAGCGACTATATAAATAGGTAATTATCTGAAACATTAGAAATCAAAGAAAGGGTTGAAAAACAAGTCAAAAAGTTCTATGATTATTTTTAGGTGAGTATTGCGTTTATTTGACAAATTATTACGTAACTACGTGAAGTAATTCACAAAGAACTTATTTATTTATTTTTTATTTCAATCTTTTTAAAATTTTTTGGATGGATGTGATGTAGATGAACAAACCGAACATTGTTGTTTTAGGTGCTGGTTATGGTGGGATCATGACAACTATTAAGCTTCAAAAGTTAATTGGTGACAATGAAGCAGACATTACATTAGTAAACAAGCATGATTACCATTATCAAACGACATGGTTACATGAAAACGCTGCTGGAACGTTACACCACGATCGTACTCGTATTTCAATTAACGATGTGGTTGATTTTAAACGTGTTAACTTTGTACAAGACACTGTTGAATCAATCGACCCAAGTAATAAGAAGGTAGTCTTAGAAGATGGCGAGCTTACATATGATTACCTTGTCATTGGATTAGGGTTTGAATCGGCAACATTTGGTATTGAAGGATTACAAGAACACGCATTCTCAATCAATAGCATTAATAGTGCCCGTTTAATTCGTGATCATATTGAGTATAACTTTGCTCAATATAACAATGAAGAGGGCGATCGCCAAGACTTAATTACCATTGTTGTTGGTGGTGCTGGATTTACTGGTATTGAGTTTGTTGGTGAGATTGCTAACCGTGTACCAGAGCTTTGTCAAGAGTATGATGTTGAGGCAAGTAAAGTGCGTGTCATTAACGTAGAAGCAGGCCCAACTGCATTAGCAGGCTTTGATGAAGAGCTTGTTGAGTATGCGATGAACCGTCTTGAAGAGAAGGGCGTTGAATTCCGTTTAGGCACAATGCTGAAGAAGTGTACTGAAGATGGAATTATTGTTGAGAAAGATGATGAGCAAGAAGAAATTAAAACGAGAAACATCATCTGGGCTGCAGGAGTTCGTGGTAATTCAATCGTTGAGGATTCAGGGTTTGAAGTGAGCCGTGGAAGAGTTCCTGTACGTGATGATCTACGTACACCAGATTATGATGATGTATTCGTTGTAGGTGACTGTGCGGTAATATTCAATGAAGAAACTGAACGCCCATACCCACCGACTGCCCAGATTGCGATGCAAATGGCAGACACAGTTGGTCATAATTTAAAACAATTACTTAATGATGGTGAAGATTTCGAATCATTTAAGCCAGATATTAAAGGTACAGTAGCTTCATTAGGTCATACAGATGCAATTGGTGTTGTCTTTGATGAGAAGAAGTTATATGGCCGTTCTGCATCAATTATGAAAAAGGTGATCGATAACCGTTACTTAGTAAAACTTGGCGGTGTTGGTTTGCTCCTTAAAAAAGGTAAACTAGATATGTATCACTAAATAGTTTGAACAAAGGTAGTTTCTCATAACTACCTTTGTTTTATGTTCTATGATTTTTGAAAATATTGTGACTCCCCAGTTTGAGGCTTATTAAAATTAGATGATCTATGATAGAATTGTTTTAGTTTGTTATACGTTAAAAAGATTTAAGTAGTGAAAAATTGATGTTTAATCACTAGAGAGTTTGGTGATTAAGACAGTTTTTCTTAATTGAAGTAGGAGGATCTCATCAATGGGGATTGTACAAGTCTTTGTGTTATCATTGTTATTTTTTGTTTTGTTTTTTGGAATTGCATTTATTTTGAACATGCTACTTCGTTCAACATGGGTTATGGCGGTTGTATTTCCGATTGTTGTTATATTCATTGTGGATGATGTAGCATTTACAGAATACTTCACACAGCCAGGCGAGGCGTTTCCGGCCTTGTGGCAAGACATAATTGGTCTTCAAGCTGTTGATTTATTTATTTTATTTACAGGTTTTGCAGGTACGATCGTATCAGGTATTGTCATTAGAATATTACGTGCAAAAGGTTATCAAATGTTTTAAAAATTCTGATAAAAATCTCGTTCATGTATAAAAGTTTCTAACTTTGGTTACGCTTTGTGGCAAAGAGGTGTTCACAATGAGTAATCAAATTAGAAACTTTTCTTTTTTATTAGTAGGAGTCATAATCATATTGTTCGTGGCTTCCTATTTCGTAACGAGCTCAATTCATAGTGAAGAAAACCGAGAATCGACGTCATTAAAAGTAAAGGGTGCAACAGAGTTAAGTCATAAATCTTTTGAGTGGACAGAAGAAGAAGCGGAAGATCAAGCAGTTGTAGAATTGGCTTCATTAGATGAAGAAGTTGCAACAGAAGTAGCCTTTAGACAGTTCCCAACTAAAACAGTTGTCGCAACAGGATATACTGCGGGGTATGAATCAACTGGTAAAACAGAAGGACACCCTTTATATGGGGTCACTTATTCAGGGTTAGATGTTCAACGAGAGACTATTTCAACTATTGCTGCTGATTTAAATGTTTTCCCTTTAGGAACAGTATTATATATCCCAGAATACGGCTATGGGATTGTAACGGATATTGGTGGTGCTATTACAGGCAATAAAATAGATTTGTACTATGAAACAGTTGATGAGGTATTTAATCAATGGGGAAAACGTGAAATCGATGTTTATGTAATCGAAGAAGGTGATGGACAAGTTTCAGAAGATGACCTTATTTATTGGGAAGAAGCTATTCAATCTGAAGCGGTTCCAGTAATAGGTGGCCAATATTATTAAAAATGAAGTAGGGCAAAATAATTGTCATAATAGAAAATCCGAACGATTCACCATAAATGAAATCGTTCGGATTTTTGTGCTGATAAAAAGGCCTGAACGCTGATAAAAAGACCTGGACGCTGATAAAAGTGCCTCGAACGCTGTAAAAAATCCCTAAGCGCTTTATAAAATTATCCGCTCGGGAAATTGCTGAACTTATACAATGTTCATATTTTAACAACACTTTATCTCTTAATATAAAGGCTCAAATTATGTTAAAAGGCATTATAATAAATTATAAGTGATTATAGCTAAGAAAATTCCTGTTAATGCACCAAAAAATACTTCAATAGGTTGGTGGCCTAATAATTCTTTTAACTCTTTCTGCTTTTCAGCTTCCTCTTTTTGATCCCAATGTTTAGCATCATCAACAATACGCTGAAAGTCTTTAACAAGTTGGTTTAATATAGTTGCATGTTCACCAGCGTGGCGCCTTATTCCAGTTGCATCATACATGACGATAATACTTAACACACATGAAATGGCAAAGTAAGGTGAATCCACCCCGTGTTCAATCGCAATAGTAGTTGTTAAGGCTGAAACAGCTGCAGAATGACTACTTGGCATACCTCCAGTACTGAAGGCTAAACCTAGGTTAATTTCTTTTGTAGCGATGAATTGAATGGGAATTTTAATAACTTGTGCAAAGATTACAGCAAATAATGCGATCCATAAAGGGGTGTTGTATAAGATTTCCATGATTTTGCCGTCCTTTCTCTCTAATTATCATCATACCCTAAAATCCTCACGTAAAAAACGGTTTTAAAAAAATAATTATTTCGAATTATGAATTATTTTGGTATGATAAATAATAATAGAGTAATGGAGGGGTTATTATGTTTAAAGTGACGAATGAGTCAATCGAAAAACATCGAACTGAAGCTTTAGTTGTTGGTTTGTATGAAGAAAATAAAGAGCTTCAAACAATTTATCAGCAATTAAATGACAAGCTTAACGGAGAGTTAGATGAATTAGTGCAGAGTGGAGATATTTCTAATCACAATAATTCAGTTTCAAAAGTACATACATTTAGTTTAATTGAAGCTAAAAGAATTTATTTCATCGGTTTAGGCAAAAGAGATGAGAGAACGGTTCATACGGTTAGAAAAGCCTTCGGAAAAGTATTCAAACAGCTATCTCAAGATAGAATTGGACAAGCTTCAATTCAGTTAGATAGTGTGATTACAGGTGAGGGGCAAGCTGATTATGTGGAGGCAATTGCTGAGTCAATGGCTATGGCACCCCATCAACTTCAAACATATCATACAGAGCGTGATGAGAAATCTATAGAGTTAACAAATATAAATTATTTAACTGAGCAAAGTGCTGGTGTTGTTGAAGCAGCGAATACGGGATATGCTTTAGGAAATGGAGCTAATATCGCACGTCATTTAGTTAATTTACCGGGAAATCTTTTGACCGCTTCTGATTTAGCCACATTCGCAGAAAATATTGCGGCAAAACATAACATAGAAATAGAAGTATTTGATCAAGCAAAAATTGAAGAGTATGGGATGGGGGCTTTATTAGCTGTTAATCAAGGATCAGAAGAACCCCCTCGTTTTATCGTTATGAAATACCAAGGTAAAGAGAAATGGGAAGATCCTGTTGCTTTTGTAGGTAAAGGGATTACGTTTGATACAGGAGGCTATTCATTAAAGCCTAAAGACGGTATTATCGGTATGAAAATGGATATGGGTGGTGCAGCGTCAGTTATTGGTGCTATGGATGCGATTGGCCATATTAAACCGAATGAAAACGTGATGGCGTTAATTCCAGCGACTGATAATATGATTAGTCACACAGCATACAAACCAGATGATGTGATCGTATCGATGAGTGGAAAAACGATTGAAGTACGTAATACAGATGCAGAAGGCCGCTTAGCGATGGCTGATGCTGTTACTTATGCTAGGCAAAATGGAGCAGTTAAAATTGTAGATGTTGCGACATTAACAGGTGGGGTCGTTGTTGCTTTAGGTGATCAAGTGACAGGAGCGATGACGAATAATGATGATTGGCTTAATGAGATTAAGCACGCTTCTCAACAAGTGGATGAACCAGTATGGCAACTACCTTATTTAGATGTATACCAAAAACAAGTAAGAAAAAGCCATATTGCTGATTTAAATAACTCCCCTGGAAGAAAGGCACATGCAGTTATGGCAGGGTGTTTTGTCGGCGCTTTTGCTGAGGATACTCCGTGGGTTCACTTAGATATTGCGGGTACAGCAATGGCTGATAGTGAACACGACCTAGGGCCTAAAGGGCCAACAGGAGTAATGGCTAGAACTCTGGCAAAAGCAATGATGAACGTTAAATAGAATATTTCAAGTCCATTTAATCAAAAAGCTAGGCCGTCTCTAAAGCCTAGCTTTTTGATAATGTATTTTTCTTAGGATGAGGTGCGAGTTGGAATGGATGAGTTAGCAGTTGATAAACGTCCAAGAATTTTAGGAAGTAACACCGCTGCTCCCATCGTAATTACAAAATCCTTTATGAAAAATGGAGTCATCGCCAGAATACCTTGATTTAACGTTAAAGGGACTTCTAATACAATATTAGTTGATGCGACCATGAATGGTGTACCAATGATATAGTTTGCTAAAAGACCAGCAAACGTAGCTATTAGATAGACTTTCACGTTTGGGTTTTGACTCTTCTCTACAATATAACCTGTCACCCATGCTATAGCTATAAAGGATAATAAAAAACCGCCCGTAGGTGTAATGAATGCAGTTGGACCTGAACTCATCTCAGCAAAAACAGGAACACCTGCAAGTCCAATTAACAGATAAACAATAACTGTAAAGCTACCTAACTTTTTACCTAAAATTAATCCAGCTAAAATGACAAAAAACGTTTGTAATGAGAGCGGTACAGAACCGGCGCCGTATGTAATCTTTAAAAATGGAAACCAAATGGCTATGTTAGCGCCGATCATAAATAATACAACAAATACGGACCCTAAAGTTAATTCGCTTGTACTAAATTTCCTTTTCATGACTCTTCCCCCTTTGTTGATATTAATATACCGAAAACGAGCTTTAATTGTCAACTTCATTTTGTTTTTAGGTGAACAATAGAGTGGTGAGGGGGTGTTGATCAGCGCTCAAGCATATTGTTATAGCGGTATCGAAAAGCAAAAAATCCGAACGAATTCATTTTATTGATTCGTTCGGATTTTCTATTATGACAATAAATTCATCCCATCATCTTACATGTAATGGCTTTAAAAGAGATTTCAACTGACTACTTAATCGCTGCATCTAATGCAACTTCGATCATATCGTTAAATGTCGTTTGACGTTCTTCAGCTGTTGTTTCTTCACCACTTAAGATGTGATCACTGACTGTTAGAACAGCTAATGCTTCACGATTATATTTAGCTGCGATCGTGTATAGTGCCGTTGCTTCCATTTCTACAGCTAATACATTATATTCAGCTAGTTTGTTGAATAACTCCATCGCGTTGTCACGATAGAAGCTATCACTAGTAAAGACATTACCAACACGTAAGTTTAAGCCGCGTTCTTCACCAACATCATAAGCATTCTTTAATAAACCAAAATCAGCAGCAGGAGCATAATCAATTCCACCAAACACCATGCGATTCATTTGCGAATCAGTTGTTGCAGTTTGCGCTAAGATGACATCACGTACTTTTACGTCTTCTTGAAGAGCACCACAAGAACCGACACGGATTAATTTCTGTACGTCATATTCTTGAATTAATTCATTAACGTAAATCGCAATACTTGGTACTCCCATTCCTGTACCTTGAACAGAAATGCGCTCTCCTTTATATGTACCTGTAAACCCATACATACCACGAACTTCATTGTAACAAGTTACATCTTCAAGAAACGTTTCTGCAATATACTTTGCACGAAGCGGGTCTCCTGGTAGTAAAATCTTATCAGCGATATCGCCCTTTTTAGCACCAATATGTGTACTCATTTAGCATTTCCTCCCTAAGTATTATTACTTAACTAAGCTATCATAAAAGAAACTCACAAACAATTTATAACATGTGGGATTAATTAATTCATTATTTTCAACCAACTTTCTATTGAAATATCTCACTCACATATTATATTTCTCTTTTAGCTCTTTTATATGTAAAGAAGAGCCGAACAACAGTTTTGTCCGGCTCGTGTTACCTACATGACTTCTTCAATAATTTTCATTTCTTCATGATCTAGCAAGTTTTTATTGATTTTATCATCGACTTGTTTGTTCATATTTCTCTCTAATTCATCTACTTCAACTGAACTACCAACTAAGTAGATAGCATCCCAATTATTGTTTTTAGCGTATTGATCGATTTTTGGTGCGATTGATTTATACCAACGCGAACGGTTCTCTTCAAATCGCTCAGCTAATTCGTCTTTTTTAGATGATTTTACACCACCAGACCCTAAATTGGAATCGGCATGGTGTGGTCCTTGGTGCTGTTTCCAATCCTCTGTGTTAAGGTCTAACTCATATAAAGTCGTATCGTTAACAGCACCTAACTCTGCATCAATTAATTTGATTTGTTCCTTTTGAGTTAAGACAATACCTGTTTTTGGAAATTGTTTATTTAATGATTTTAGTTGGTCTAATACAGGTTGATCTTCCCAGTGAAATGCTGTTTGTACAGGCATTTGTAATCGCTCTGAAAACCAGATGTCACCTTCACCAGTGGCAAAGATTACGACACTTTTCTTTAAATCTTTTTGGTGTTCATGCATATAGTTTTCAACTTTTTCTTTGACTGCCCAAAAGTTACGTTTTTCATCAGAGTCGCCATCTTTTTGTAAATAGTGCTCAAAGTTATTTAATCCGTTTTTAAGATGGATTTTCCACTCTCCACCTTGTTGGTCTTGATCGGCAAGGTCTGTATTTAAATACATGGTGAATACACGGTTTGGTTTTTCACTTTTGTAGTTCTCGAGTTGCTGTAATACTTTTCTTAGTGCCATTTTGAATCCACTCCTTTTCGTGTATTTGTTTGTCCCATTCCCATTAGAAAAGCAAGATAAACAATGATTTAGAGAAACTTTGCTAACTTATAAAACAGTTTTATAGCATAATCGAAAAATGTAGTTTATAATAAAGTTGTTTATTTATAAACATTGAATTGTTCAACTGTTGGGCAAATTAATTTTGAAATTAAGCCATTCATTTGAATGATCTAAGTAGGAGTTTAATGTATTCAGTCATTATATCTGAATACTGATTCTTCGGGGCAGGGTGAAACTCCCGACCGGCGGTGTTGAATCGAGTTTGATTCTTAGTCCGTGACCCGTATTCGTTACGGTGGATCCAGTGGGAATCTGGGGCCGACAGTTATAGTCTGGATGGGAGAAGGATCAGATCGTTAATCCGGTGAAACTAAAGGGGGTTAACGATTGAAAGACGAATCATTTTATATGCAACACGCAATTGATTTAGCGAGATTAACTATTGGACAAACGAGTCCTAATCCTTCTGTTGGAGCAGTCATCGTAAAAGATGGGGTTGTGATTGGTACTGGAACCCACTTCAAACCTTCTAAGCCACATGCTGAGGTTTATGCTCTAGAGCAAGCACAAGAGTTGGCTAAAGGTGCGACGATGTTTGTCACATTAGAGCCATGTGCTCACTACGGTAAGACACCGCCATGTGCTAAAGCCATTATTGATTATGGAGTTAAGAAGGTTTATGTCGCAACCCTAGACCCAAACCCAAAAGTGGCAGGTAAAGGTGTTCAATGGTTAAGAGATGAAGGTATAGAAGTAGAAGTTGGCTTGTTTGAAGAACAGGCACAACAAATTAATCAAAAATTCTTCCACTTTATGAAGGATAAAAAGCCATTTGTGACACTTAAAACTGGAGTTTCGATGGACGGTAAAACGACAGCGAACAGTGGTGATAGCAAGTGGATTACGAGTGAAGAATCAAGACATGATGTCCATATAAATCGTCATCTTCATGATGCGATTTTAGTTGGAAGTAAGACCGTTTTACGAGATGATCCTCAATTAACCACCCGTTTGCCCCACGGAGGTTTAAACCCTACACGTATCGTTCTGGATACGAACTTATCGATTCCTTTAAATGCTAATTTATTAACAGATGATCAAGCGAAAACGATTATAGTATGTGCCCAATCAGCAAGTGATCAAAAAAAGCAATCAATCCAAGCAATTCCGCACGCTGAGGTTTGGTGTATCAATCAAGATCAGATTGATTTAAATTGGCTATTAAAAATGATGGTAGAACGAAAAATAATGAGTGTTTATGTAGAAGGTGGCTCAACTATTCATTCACAATTTATCCAAAAGAAGTTATTTAATGAAATCCATTTATATATGGCTCCAAAACTAATTGGTGGTGAGTTTAGTAAAGCATTTTATAACCAATTAGGTTTTGAAGAAGTTGAAGATTCTGTTCGAGTAGAATTTTCAACTGTCGAAATGATCGGGCCAGATATTAAAATTACAGCAAAACCTCAAGTGAAGGAGGTCACTTAATGTTTACTGGGATAGTTGAAGAAGTAGGTACTATTAAAAGTATTACACAAGGTTCTGAATCTTTGCAGTTAACAATTGATGTAAAAAAGATTACTGAAGATGTCCGGCTAGGCGATAGTATTTCTGTGAATGGCGTTTGTTTAACTGTCACAGACTTCACAGACACAGCATTTAATACAGATGTTATGCCAGAGACGTTCCACCATACAGCGTTAAAAAGTTTAACAGTTGGTTCAAAGGTTAATTTAGAACGTGCGATGCCAGCAGATGGTCGTTTTGGTGGTCATTTTGTATCTGGGCATGTAGACGGATTGGGTAAAATTGTTAATCGTGAAAAGAAAGATAATGCTGAGTATTTTTACATTGAAGTCGATTCAGAACTTGCTAAATATATGATGTTAAAAGGCTCAGTTAGTGTAGAAGGTACTTCATTAACAATATTTGGATTAGAAGACAACACTTTTACGATTTCTTTAATTCCACATACACAAGATGAGACGATCCTAACGACTAAATATACAGGTGATCTCGTTAATATTGAGTGTGATATGTTATTAAAATATGTTTTCCAATTAATAAACCCTGAAAAAGAGGAGAAAAAGCAAGGGGTATCACTGGAAGCATTGCGTGAAGCAGGCTTTCTTAATCAGTAGGAGGGGCGTTAATGTTTGATTCTATTAAAGATGCTATAGAAGATTTAAAGCAGGGGAAAGTGGTCATTGTTGTTGATGATGAAAATAGAGAAAATGAAGGTGACTTTGTAGCATTAGCTGAACATACAACACCAGAAGTCGTTAACTTTATGGTCAAAGAAGGCCGCGGTTTATTGTGTGCGCCAATTACACAGGAAAAGGCTAATCAATTACAATTAGAGCTAATGGCTGATGTAAACACAGACAGTCACGGCACGGCATTTACTGTTAGCATTGATCATGTTGAAACAACAACAGGAATAAGTGCAGCTGAGCGTTCTAAGTCGATTATGCGTTTAGCTGAAGATGATGGGGTACCAACTGAATTTAAAAGGCCAGGTCACATATTCCCACTAATTGCAAAAGAAGGTGGCGTTCTGCGTCGTGCTGGTCATACAGAAGCGTCAGTTGATTTAGCAGTCTTAGCAGGAGGTAAACCAGCTGGTACTATATGTGAAATCATGAATGAAGACGGCAGTATGGCAAGGGTGCCTGAGTTGCGTCAAATTGCTGATGAACATGATTTGAAACTAATTACCATTGAAGATTTGATTAAATATCGCCGTATGCATGAAAAACTGGTTGAGCGCGCTGTTGAAATCAATCTTCCAACTTCTTATGGTGATTTTAAAGCCATTGCCTATACAAATGTTATAGATGGTAGAGAGCATGTTGCGTTAGTCAAAGGAGAGATCACACCGGCTGAACCTACTCTTGTTCGTGTGCATAGTGAATGTTTAACAGGAGATGTGTTTGGTTCGAATCGTTGTGATTGTGGTCCACAGTTAGATGCTGCTTTATCACAAATTGAAGAAGCTGGTAAAGGTGTTTTGTTATATATGCGCCAAGAAGGTCGTGGAATTGGCCTGTTAAATAAACTAAAAGCATATAAGCTTCAAGAAGAAGGTTATGACACAGTTGAAGCAAACGAGAAATTAGGCTATCCGGCTGACTTGAGAGACTATGGGATTGGAGCTCAAATTTTAGAAGACTTAGGTGTTCGTAAAATGAGCTTATTAACAAACAATCCACGTAAAATAAAAGGACTTTACGGTTATGACTTAGAGATTGTCGAACGCGTTGGCTTAAAGATGGAAGCAAACAAAGATAACGAAAAATATTTAGAAACTAAACGCGATAAATTAGGACACTTATTTTAAACAGGAGGATTACTCATGAAAACATATGAAGCAAGCTTAGTGGCACAAGATTTAAAAATTGGCATTGTTGTAGGGCGTTTTAATGCATTTATTACGGAAAAATTACTAGATGGTGCAATAGATGGTTTAAAGCGTCACGGTTTAACTGAGGACAACATTGAGGTTTCCTGGGTACCAGGTGCTTACGAAATTCCGTTAGCAACTAAGAAAATGATTGAATATGGCGATTATGATGCTGTCATCACCCTAGGTACGATTATCCGTGGGGCAACACCACACTTCGATTATGTAAGTGGTGAAGTAGCAAAAGGAACTTCATCAGTAAGTCTTGAAACAGGTGTACCTGTCATTTTCGGAGTTCTAACAACAGATACAATAGAACAAGCAGTAGAGCGTGCTGGTACTAAAGCAGGCAATAAAGGTTATGAAGCAGCTGTAAGCGCAATTGAAATGGCAAATTTATTGACAGAGTTTAAGAAGTAGATTGTCATAAAGATGAAACATTAATTTATGAATGTTACACGGAGTTCTGATACAATGGCATTAATAGTGATTAGAAGTAGGTGTATGCATTATGATGGATTTTCTTTATTTTCCAGAGGATAAAACATTATATATCCCAGCAATTCTAACATTAATTATATTTATGATTGGTGCTTATATGTTTTATAGATGGATTATTAAAGTTTCTAGTAAAGAGGAACAATCTTTTAATGAGAGGTTTTCTAACGAAGGCCAAAACGATCAGCATAATCAAGAAATCAATTCAAAAGAACATTAAATTATAACATTTAAAAAGAGGTGACCCCAAGAGATCGCCTCTTTTTTCATAATAGTAAGTTGTAAAGAAAGGTAATCAGAATATTAAAAACTAATTAGATAAATAATTACATAGTTAAAGTTTAAATCCATTTTATTCTACCCATAATAAAATTAGAGGTGATAAGAATGAAATGGTTTTATTTGTTAGGATTGGTCTTTCTCCTATCAGCTTGTCAGGAAGAAGCCCAAGTTACAACGGCAGATATTATTAATACGGATTATGATGTTATTGGTGAAGTAACTTTAACTGAAGATGCTGAAGGGGTAGAAGTAGAGGTAGAAGTTGTCGGTTTAACACCGGGATTCCACGGTATACATATTCATGAAAACCCTGAATGTGTTGGTCCTACTTTTGAAACAGCTGGTGGTCATTGGTCAATTGATGAAGAAGCAGAGCACGGGTTGATGCATCCAGATGGCCCTCATATTGGTGATATGCCGAACATTCTAGTTGAAGATGATGGTTCTGCTACCTTTGATTATGTTCTAGAAGAAGCAACTTTATTAGATGGTAGAGGATCTTTCTTTAATGAAGATGGTGGGAAGTCTTTAATTATTCATGAAGATGAAGATGATGGCATTAGCCAACCAGCAGGTGATGCCGGCGATCGTGTAGCGTGTGCTGAATTAACGCAAGAAGACGATGCTGAGGAAACAGATAACCCTGCTGAAGGTGAGGAAGAAGAGGAGGAAGAATAATAATAATCAATTAAGACCGAATAAATTGTAGTCACAACAGTCTATCGATTCAAGTTCAAACTTGATTTAATAGGCTGTTTTGTTATTTTAAACTCTGGATAGGTATGTTAGACTGTTTAGCAAGTAATTCTAAGGGAGATCCTAAATTAAATGTATAAAACAGTATTATTTATAATTGTTGCTTTACTCACTTTAAGTGCTTGTAATAATGATAATACAATTACTTCGACTGATTTATCCGAATTAGAAAACACGATCTTAACTGTAACTTCAGAGCGTTCTAGTGTGCATGAGTTTAATATTAATGATGATTATGAAAGAGTAGAAGTATGGGTGGAGAAGTATGTTGAAGGAGAGTTAGTATCGGGCGATTCTGGAGGAATGAGAGCGGGTGTTCAAGATGATGGGTATATTATATTTGGAACAGAAATAGACACGGATTCAAAAGAGTTTTCATACGACCTTGGTGTAAGTAGCGGTGGTTCAATTGTTTCAACTAAAGGGAATGATCTTATTTCAGAAGAACAACAGACACAAGCGAGTTCTTGGGCTAGTAAATCATCAGAAGAGATACCAATTGATCATGAGCATGAATTGGCTTTAGCTATTGCAACTTTTACCTTTTCCCCTGATGAAAACATGGGAATGCCTGCTGACATACTTTCAAACTTTGATGAACATAAGGATCAATTTGATGTAGCGTATGTACTTAAGCTCGAGTTTTTAAGTGAAGAGTAATTATAAACCCGCTTGGTTCTAAGGTTTCCAAGCGGGTTTAAGTTATTTCCTAGAAAATGATGCAACTAGTCTTTTTACTGCTTCTTCAACTGTTTCAGTGGGTGCAGCGATATTGATGCGCATAAATTGCTCACCTTGTACTTGACCAAATGTAATCCCGTCATTTAAACCGACTTTAGCTTCTTCTTTAAGAATTTTGTCAATTTCTTTGTGGGAGTAGCCTGTTTTAGTGAAATCTAACCATACTAAGTAAGTGCCTTCAGGTTGAATTGGTTTTATTTCAGTGTTATTTAATAATTCACTTTCTAAGTGTTCATAATTTAATTCTAATAAGCTGATTAATTGTTGTAACCATTCATCTCCATATTGATATGTTGCTTCCATTGCAACGTAGGCAAATGTATTTAATAAGCCGAAGCCTTGATTGCTTAACTGTTTTTCTAGTCTTTTCTTTTTTTCTTTATTTGGACTAATGACAAAGGACCCTTGTAAGCCAGCTACATTAAATGTTTTTGAAGGTGCCATTAATGTAAAGGTTAACTCCTTAATATCTTGATTCAAGCTTGCAATAGGAATATGTTTATGGTTACTAAAAATAATATCTGAGTGAATTTCATCTGAAAATAAATATACTTCATATTTGACACACAATTGAGCTAGCTTTTGTAGTTCATCTTCTGTCTACACACGTCCTACAGGATTATGAGGGCTACAGAGGATGAATGCTTTTGCCCCATTTTTAAACTGTTCTTCTAATTGCGCAAAGTTGATCTTATATTGTCCACCTTCATAAAGAAGTGGGTTTTTAATTAATTCTCGCTTATGATTCTGGATAACAGAAAAGAATGGAGGGTATACAGGTGGCTGTATAACAATTTGATCCCCTTCATCTGTAAAGGCCTGAACTAATGCATGTAAAGCAGGGATTACCCCAGGGCTAAAAGTAATTTGATCTGGGTCAATAGAATAATTGTGTCGACGTTTAACCCAATTTTGTATGATTGAAAGTAATTGATTGTCGTGAGTCGTATAACCATAAAGGTTATGTTCTGCACGTTTTATTATAGCTTCCTGCAATTCTTTAGGAGCGGGTAGGTCCATATCGGCAACCCACATTGGTAAAATATCTTCTCGACCAAATAATTTCTCCCTAAAGTCATACTTAGCTGAACGTGTATTTTCACGATTGATCGTCTCTTTAAGTAAGTTCATATCTATTCCCCCTTGAAATTAATCGTACACTTAAATAAGCATAAAAAAAAGGGCAAAGTGAAAAGCACTTTGCCAAAGGGGGAATACGAGAAAGTATTACACTAATAGTTATAACCGATTTACAAAATTATAAACATGTTTTTTAAAAATATTTTTATTTTTTATGGTCAAAATGTAGGGTGTATAAGTTTTGATGGTCATTTATGTGACAAAGTAGTTTTTGAATAAAGAAAATCAGTATGTTAAAATACGTAACGGTATATAGACTAGAATTGGGAGTTGTATAATATGAGTAACGTAATTGAAGAAGGACAAGTTGTTGATGGAAAAGTAACTGGAATCCAACCTTATGGAGCCTTTGTAGAAATTGGAGAAAACCAACAAGGGCTAGTTCATATTTCAGAAATCACTCATGGATTTGTTAAAGATATTAATAATCACTTGAGTGTTGGTGAAGAAGTAAAAGTAAAAGTGATTAATGTTGATGAAGGAAATGGAAAGTTTTCTCTGTCGATTCGTGCTACTGAAAAAAAGCCAAGTGTTCAGTCAAAGCCAAAATCGAAACCGCAACAAAAGCAAGCTATACAGCATAATAACGAAGATGATGGGTTTAATATTCTAAAAGACAAATTAGAAGAGTGGATTGAACAATCAAAAGAGCGCGAACAAACTTATCGTAATTAATTTTTCATTGATTGAAGTGGCCTTGGATCGGTAGTGACCCCCAAAAGCTAGATTTTTACTCTAACTTTTGGGTGCAGCACCATCTTGAGGTCACTTTTATTATGTTAGTGTGTTGATTTAATTGCTTAATCAAAAGGAGCTTCCATGAGATTGGAATCTCCTTTTTGTTTTAATGGCTTCTTATATCCCTATTCAAATTCACGGACAATCCTTAACATGCTTGAAATAACATAGACTCTTTCGAATTATGTATTTCTTTTGCCAATTAAAAGTGATTAATTCATAATGATGGTAGAGGAAGGAAAAGGAGTGTTTAGTATGGAGAATTTTAATTTTCATAACCCAACGAAATTAGTTTTTGGTAGAGGTCAATTAGAGCAATTGCCATCATTAATTCCAGAAGGTGTTAAACGTGTTTTAGTCATTTATGGTGGTGGAAGTATAAAGCGTAATGGAATTTTTACAAATGTCATGAAGAAATTAACTAGCAATGGTTATGAACCGTTTGAATTAGGTGGTGTAGAGCCAAATCCTCGTTTATCTACAGTTAATAAAGGTGCTGACTTATGTAAGGAAAACGGTATTGACTTCTTATTAGCTGTCGGTGGAGGGAGTGTAATTGATTGTGCTAAGACTGTTGCTTCTGCGGCTAAATATGATGGTGATGCGTGGGACTTAGTGACAAAGAAAGTTCATCCTGAAGAAGCGTTACCATTAGGTACGGTGTTAACTTTAGCTGCTACAGGGTCTGAGATGAATACTGGTGCGGTCATTACGAATTGGGAAACAAATGAAAAGTATGGCTGGGGTTCACCACTCTCTTATCCGGTTTTCTCAATTTTAGATCCTGTCCATACATATTCAGTACCAGAAGATCAGACTGTGTACGGGATGGTTGATATGATGAGTCATATTTTAGAGCAGTATTTCCACACACCAACGAATTCTCCGGTTCAAGATCGTATGGCTGAAGGGATTTTACGTTCGATTATTGAAACAGCTCCGAAATTAATGAATAATTTGGAATCGTATGAGCATCGTGAAACCATTATGTATGCTGGTACTATGGCGTTTAATGGTATTTTACAGATGGGATATCGCGGTGATTGGGCAACACACAATATTGAGCATGCTGTTTCAGCAATTTATGATATCCCTCATGCAGGTGGGTTATCGATTATCTTCCCTAACTGGATGAAACATAATTTAAATGTTGATGTAACTCGATTTAAACAATTAGCAACGCGCGTATTTGGTGTTGAGCCTACAGGTAAATCTGATAAGGAAGTCGCTTTAGAAGGCATTGAGCGTTTGAGACAATTTTGGAGTGCTTTAGGTGCACCAACACGCTTAGCTGACTATGATATTGATGATTCTAAACTTGAATTAATGGTTGATCGAGCAATGGCTCGTGGGCCGTTTGGTAACTTCACTAAGCTACATGAAGACGATGTTAGAAGTATTTTACAAATGTCATTATAATTAAGAAATACCCCCCAACCTGTCTAGTTGTATCTAGGCAGTTTTTTCATTCAAAGTCCAACACTAAATGCAGCGATTTTTGTTTACCAGTTCTTTTCTTAAATTAAATTAACAAATGCGTACACACTATGACCAACTAAAATAATGGAAGATGGTGATGATAAAATGAAAGCACTTGATTCAGGAATTGAAAATCAAGCATATTCATTTGAAGATATAGAAAACATATTAAGTCCTTTAGAATTTTCAGTAGGAGGAAATTGGGAATACGATCATGCTTATTTTGATCATAAACTTGAGCGAAATGACGAAGAGTATGCATTTATTCGTATACCTGTCTCGACTGAGATTGGTACAATTGGTGAGAAAAATGCCCAGATAAGAGTAGGAAAACCGTTTCTTTTAGTTCATAGGTTTGAAGCGGGCATTGATCATCAAAGTATTTCAGGAAATGTACAAGCTGGTTTTAACCAGTTCCAAGCACCAGAAGACCCTGATGCTGAAGTGGATGATAGCTATGTACAGCGAGCTGAAGCAGTCATGAAAAAAGTAGATAGAGCCTTATTGCAGTAGCTCTTTTGTTACAATAATTTTATCTTCTGCTTTAAATGTTTGATCTGAAGGTGGGTTGATAACAATTTCGTCGTTACGAATGTAGCCAATTAATAATTTACCGTTTTCTTTTGCTTGATTAGTTAATTGTAATACGGTTTGGTCAACCCACTGATCTTCAACTTTATGAACAATAAACTGTTGTTGAGAAAGTAAAGCCATGATGTATTCAAAAGCTTTCACGTATTCATGTCCTGATAATTCGTGAAAGAAAAGTGTACTTGTTGATTCATTTGTACAAATAACTTCTGTTGCCCCAGCACGCTCAGCATTCAATTTTTGCTTCTCTGTTAAAATTTCGACTAAAATGGGTATACGATGGTTTAATCCTCTTGCGGTAATAATGACAAGAATGGTATGAATATCTGCTTCTCGCTCGACTTTTGATTGATCCGCTGTGACAATAATTTTATTTGCTTTTTCTAAATTGGCAGTTTCCCATGTATGGTCAATAGATGGGTCACCATTAATAAAGTGAACGTTAGTATCATTCACCGGATCTTCTTTAAGTGTTTCATCAATTAAGACGATATCGACCTTTCCTTCATATTGAGTGTCAATTAGGTTAATTAAGTTGCGTGTTCGCTCATTCCAACCGACAATAATATAGTGTTCTTCACCGTGGAAAGCAACTTGGCCACTTTTATAATCCTCTTCTCTTTTAATTGCACCGCTTGAGAGTGTCACCATATAAAAAGTTAATAACCCTCCTCCTGCCAATATTAGTAAGATCGTTAAGAGTTGGCCAAGAGTTGATTGTGGAACGAAATCACCATAACCAACTGTAGCCCCTGTTATAAATGCAAACCAGATCCCCTCAAACGCCGTTTTGAACTCTTTTGGCTCTACTAAATGCATAATGTATCCAAATACCAACATAATCGTGAGAACGGTTAGTAAAAGTCTTAGAAAAATCGGAATTTGAAAATAAATACGAAAAAAACGGTAAATCATCTGATCACCCCTATCTCTCTAATGTTCATTGTTACCTTACTTGAATATTTTTATAAATCTTTCATGAAATAAAAAAAGCATATGAAAATTAATTCACATGCTCTGTAATCTGTTCTATAGTTTAAAACGAGCTGTAGGCATTGCCTCTAACCTTTCATATGGAATTAAATCTCCAGTCTTTTCACAGATTCCATATGTTCCTTGCTCCATCTTTTCTAAGGCGTGATCAATTTCTTTTAATTGTTCCTGAGCTCTAGAATGCATTGCAGTATCTTTTTGTCGTTCGTATAATTCTGTTGCTGAATCTCCAGGATGTTGATCATCTAGTGAATTCAGCTCTCCAACCGATTCTTCTATTAATGCCGGAGCCTCTTCAAACTCCTCGATTTGTTTTACAAGTCGTTTGCGCTCTTCAAGCATTTGTGCTCGAAGTAAACTCCATTGTTCCAAAGACATTATGACACCTCATTTTTTTGTGTGTTCAACGACACCAATCGTACACCGTGAAGTGGAAATTAATTGTTCATTTTCATCGTTAATGCTAATTTCCCAAACCATGGTCATTCGACCGATGTGAACGGGGGTTGCTTTAGCGAATACCATTCCGTCGCGTTTACTTTTAATGTGATTCGCATTAATTTCGATTCCAAATACACTATATTTTTCAGGATCGACATTTAAATAAGCACCTAAACTAGCAGCTGATTCTGCTAAAGCAACAGAAGCCCCACCATGTAAATAGCCTAATGGTTGGTGTACAGTTTCGTTAACTGGCATCGACAAAACAACTTGTTCTTTAGTTGCTTTTTTCACTTCGATATTTAATGTGTTGAACAACGTTTTACTTAAATCCATCGTCATCCTCCTCCATAATGTATACAAGTAACAATGAAGCTATACGATTTTAAAATAGGAATGTTATTAAATGTTCTAATAAGAAACTGACTCCATATAAGAAGCCAAAGATTGTATTCATTTGAGCTGTATATTTCATAGCCGGCATCATTTCTAAAGGTGTATTATTATTTTTAAAGGTTTTGTAAGCATTGATTGCCTTTTTAGCACTTAATAATGTGATGAACGCCCAAATGGGTAATAGTCCAATTGCCATGAAGATCGCAGTAAAAGCAAACGCACTAATAAAAAATAGGGCTAATACACGTATAGCATTTTCCCTACCGACTAAGATCGCTAACGTTTTTCGGCCGTTTTCACGATCTCCTTCAAGGTCACGAATGTTATTAGATAATAAAATCGCACCAATTAAGATGGCAGGTGGTATAGATAATAAAATAATTCCAGAAGTAATAGCTTCAATTTGGATATAATAACTAATACCGATAATGACTGTACCCATAAAAAATCCAGCAAATAACTCCCCAAAAGGTGAGTAGGCAATTGGGTATGGCCCACCAGTGTATAAATAACCAAATAGCATTGAGATCAGTCCGATTACAGCGATCCAAAACGTCGTTTCAATACAAATATAAAAGCCTAAAAGAATAGCGATTCCATAAAAGACGAATGCAAGGTTTCTAACTTGTTTTGGTGGTATACCATCTCTTACAATCGTACCACCAATCCCAACGGAAGCTTCTGTATCTAATCCTTTAACGTAGTCATAATATTCATTGAACATGTTCGTAGCAGCTTGGATTAGCATTGATGCAATTAACATGGCGAAAAATAGGCCGACATGTACTGAAGTATGCATGCTAGCTGCTACTGTTCCAATAAATACAGGAACAAAAGAAGCAGTAAGTGTATGTGGTCGTAACATTCGCCACCACACTTGAAACCCGGGTTTCTCCCCAAGTGCTTCTTGAACTGATTGATCTTTACTCATTCTGTCATCCCTCTCTGTGTATAAACATCTAAAATAAGTTTAGTGAAAGGCTTCACATGTGTCAATGAAAGGAAGTTGTGTAATTCTTGTCGTTTCGTTAAAAAAGTCATAAAATATATATAGGCATCTATACGAATTGATGCTAGCGTTTGTTTTTGTTTTGTTAGAGGCTAAGACATCTTATTTCTAAAGTTGAAAGCTCTTTATAAGTCCGTTGTTGTGATTGAGTCGCTTTCCCGAGTGACGTTATGACTGCCATCAGTCTCAGAGGGGACGTCCCAACTTTTTAACTATGCCTCTAACTTTGTCTAAAGAGCTTGCCAATTGGCAAGAGGTTTTCTTTATTGGAGGATAAAATATGCTTAAAACAGATAGTATTTCAATTAATGATCAGCTAGATGATTTAATAAATAAAATGGATTCAAACGGTCAATTTATCTCGATTGTTCATAAAATAAATCATGTCGACCCAATTTCAGTATTCGCTAGCCGACCTGATTTAAAAGGGGAACGCTATTATTGGACAAGTGCAGATGGACAATTAACGTTCGTCGGTTTAGGGTTTTCAAATCAACTTTACTCTTCACATGCTTCTGATCGTTTTACTGCGATTGAATCAGCGTTACAAAGTCAAAAACATCGTGTATTTCGATCTACTAATGCCCGAATTACAGGAACTGGTCCAGTTTATTTTGGCGGCTTTTCTTTTTTTGATGATGATCATAAGGGTGAATGGAAACACTTTCCGACTAATCATTTTGTTTTGCCTAAACGTTTAGTAACAGTTACTGATCAAGGCTGTTATTTAACGTTAAATATTTGGATTGATCAAAGTCATTCAGTTGATGAAGTACATTCAATTATTGAAAGTGAAATATCCCAAATTGAGTCAGTTGAATCATATGAAGAAAAGTCAATGAAACAAGTGGACTTAAAAAATGAAATGACTTATCAAGAATGGGAACAGTTAATTAATCAGGCTATTCATGAAATCCAATCAACTAAGCTTGATAAAGTTGTATTAGCTCGAGAAATTGAAACCTATTTTAATCAAGATATTCCTATTGAAAAAGTATTGAAAGCATTGAGTGAGCAACAAGAGAGAAGTTATATTTTTATTATGGAAAATGATGATCAGGCTTTCATTGGCGCAACTCCAGAGCGTTTAGTGGAGGTTCATAACAATGAAATTCAATCAGCATGCTTAGCAGGAACGACCTCACGAGGTAGTTCAATGGACGAAGATGAATGGAAGGCCATTCAATTATTAAAAGATGAAAAGAATCTAGAAGAACACCAATATGTCGTTAAAATGATTCAAGAGGCCATTTCACCTTTATGTGATAGTCTGAGAGTTCCAAATCAACCAATGATTCGAAAGTTAAGTAAAATTCAACATTTGTTTACACCGGTAACAGGTTCATTAAAAACAAATGTGACGATATTCGATGCGTTAAAACAGCTTCACCCAACACCCGCTTTAGGAGGTGAGCCTCGCGAGATTGCAATGGAGTTTATTAAGCAACATGAACCTATTGAAAGGGGCTGGTATGCTGCACCAATTGGTTGGTTTGATGATGAGCTTAATGGTGAATTTGCAGTTGCCATTCGCTCAGCTCTTATAACTGGTGAAAAAGCTAATTTGTTTGCTGGTTGTGGTATTGTAGCTGATTCTGAACCAAAAGCAGAGTATGAAGAAACACACTTGAAGTTTTCACCGATGTTAGATGCACTAGGAGGTCACAATCATGACAATGAATGATAACACGTATTATGTTTCGTATTTTGTCGATGAATTGTATCAAAATGGTTTAGAAGATGTTGTGATCTCTCCTGGTTCAAGATCAACCCCTTTAGCCATGTTGTTTGCTGATCACCCTCATCTTAATGATTGGTTACATTTTGATGAGCGCTCAGCAGCTTTTTTTGCTTTAGGAATAGCCAAGGCTAAAAAAAAGCCTGTTGCTTTAGTATGTACATCAGGTACGGCAGCAGCTAACTATTTCCCAGCAATTGTTGAGGCTTATTATAGTCGTGTGCCATTAATTGTGTTAACAGCGGATCGCCCCCATGAATTACGCGATAATGGGGCTCCACAAGCTATTGATCAAGTAAAAATGTATGGTGATTATGTTAAGCATTTTCATGAAATGGCTATACCTGAGGCGAATGATTCTTTATTGAAATATAGTCGCAGACAAGCAAGTCGAGCTTATACTTTAGCCAATAGTTCGAATAAAGGTGTTGTGCAGTTTAATTTCCCATTTAGAGATCCATTAATTCCAGATTTACAGCTCGATGATTTATGGGGAAGACATCATGAGCCATTTTTAAACCATTCAGGTGGTAAAGAAACAGTTTCTAATAATGAAGCGGAAGCTATATTAAATAGTATTAACAAGTACAACCGTGGACTAATCGTTTGTGGAGAATTATCAAGCGAAAGTGAAGTTGAAGCAGTATTAAAACTTGCTAGGGAGTGGAATACACCTGTCTTAGCAGATGTATTAAGTCAACTAAGGCAATTCAATGATGATGATGATGAGTTAGTCATTTCTACATATGATGCTTTGTTAAAGCATGACGATTTTAAAGAACAATATAAACCAGACTTTATTATTCGTTTTGGCTCAATGCCAGTCTCTAAACCGTATTTTCTCTGGTTAATGAATCATGAGCCTGATTTACATATCGTCGTCGATGAACAAAGCGCTTATCGTGAGCCTGCAAATATACGTACTCACTTGGTTTATAGTGAGGTGAATCATTTAGTAGAGGGGTTATTAGCTCAAGGTGAATATAAGAGTGATCAAGACTGGACCAATCAGTGGATTAATCTTGATTCAGAAACAACAGCTATGTTACGTGAATTGACAAAACACGACTTAACAGAGGGGTCAGTTATATCAGTTTTATCTGAATTCCTCCCACATGGCCATACAGTATTTGTAGGTAGTAGTATGCCGATTCGTGATATGGATACATTTTTCTTAAAAAAGCGTAATCGCGTTAATGTAAACGCTAATCGAGGAGCTAATGGTATTGATGGAGTTGTATCCTCAGCATTTGGAATGAGTGCTGCGGGTGAAGAAGTGACATTAGTGATTGGTGATTTGTCATTTTTACATGATTACACCTCACTTTTATTAGGAATTAAGAATCACTTAAAAATACGCATAATTGTCATTAATAACAATGGTGGTGGAATCTTTTCATTCCTTCCCCAATATCAAAATGACCAACATTTTGAAAAGCTATTTGGGACACCATTCAATCCACCGATTAAACACATGGTTGAGTCATTAGGCGTTAACTATCACTCTGTTAATTATAATGAAGAGCTAGCAGGTTTAATTAAACAACCAATCGAACAAATTGAGATCATTGAAGTGAAAACGAATCGTGATGAAAACTTTGAGTGGCATCAGCAAATTAAACAACATGTTCGTAAAATATTGGATGCTCATAAGGATGAGTCGTGATATGTATTATCAAATTAATGACAATCAATATTATGTAGAAGTCCATGGCACAGGTGAACCACTCATTCTATTACACGGATTTACTGGAGCTACAACGACTTGGAATGATGTTCTTGAGCAATATAAGGATAAATATCAAGTGATCATGATTGATTTACCTGGTCATGGCCAAACTAAGGTGAATCAATTATCAGGTCTAAATCAAGCATGTCATGACCTTAAAGAGTTATTTAATCAACTGGGCCTTCCTTCAATTAATTTATTAGGTTATTCAATGGGTGGAAGGACAGCATTACTATTTGCTTTACTTTACCCAGAGTATGTAAAAAAATTAATTTTAGTGGGTGCTTCACCTGGGTTAAAGGAAGAAGAGCAGATGAATCGTCAAAAACAAGATGAGAAGCTAGCAGATTATATTGTGAAAGAAGGCATTGAAACCTTTGTAGATTATTGGCAGTCTATTCCATTGTTCGAAACGCAACAACAATTATCTGCTAGGAAACAAAAACAAGTTAGACAAGAAAGAATGAATCAATCTGAGGACGGATTAGCCCTTTCGTTAAGAACGATGGGAACAGGGTATCAACCTAACCTTTGGGACCATTTATCAAAAATTAATTTACCGATTTTATTAATCGTCGGTCATCTAGACTCGAAATTTGTTAAAATAAATAAAGAGATGGAGAAAAGCCTACCTCATGCACATTTAGAAATCGTAAATGAAACAGGACATGCAGTACATCTGGAAAGTCCTAAGATTTTTGGTAAAATAGTAAGTAGGTTTTTGGACCATACATAATGATTTAAGGAGGTACTTGAATGGCAGTAGAATGGATCGAAGAAAGAAAGTATGAAGAAATTATTTATGAAACATATAATGGTATTGCCAAAATTACCATTAATCGTCCACATAAACGTAATGCATTTACACCTTTAACCGTACAAGAGTTAATTGATGCTTTTGCTTATGCAAGAGATGATTCTAAAGTTGGTGTAATCGTATTAGCGGGTGCTGGCGATGAAGCGTTCTGTGCTGGGGGGGACCAGTCTGTTCGTGGACACGGGGGATATGTTGGGTCTGACCACATTCCACGTTTAAACGTACTAGACTTACAGCGCTTAATTCGCGTAATTCCAAAACCAGTAGTCTCAATGGTCTCAGGTTATGCTATTGGTGGTGGACATGTATTACACGTTATATGTGACCTAACAATTGCAGCTGATAATGCTGTATTTGGACAAACTGGCCCTAAAGTAGGTAGCTTTGATGCGGGGTATGGTGCAGGCTTATTAGCGCGTATAGTTGGTCATAAGAAAGCACGTGAAATTTGGTACTTGTGCCGCCAGTATAGTGCTGAGGAAGCAGAGAAGATGGGGCTTGTTAATACAGTTGTTCCACTCGACAAATTAGAAGAAGAAACGCTCCAGTGGTGTCAAGAAATGCTTGAAAAATCACCAACAGCATTACGTTTCTTAAAGGCTTCATTTAATGCAGATACAGATGGCTTAGCAGGCTTACAACAAATGGGTGGCGATGCGACATTACTTTATTACACGACAGATGAAGCAAAAGAAGGACGCGACTCATTTAAAGAGAAGCGCAATCCTGACTTTGATCAGTTCCCACGCTTCCCATAAGTTTGTGAGAAAAATCGCACCGAGGAATTGGTGCGATTTTTTTAAAAAAAGCCTGATATATTTGTTGAAACATCTTTCCAAAGTGTCGAAACTTGATTTAAATGGTTTCTTAGTACACCTATCACCATAGTATACATAATAGATACATAACAAGAAAGGATCTTTACATATGACTACGATGTTAAACTGGTTAACGAAACGAGCGGAATTATCACCTACTCAAGATGCGGTCGTATTAAAAGATGGGACGACTTATTCATTCGAACAATTAAAAAATCATGCCAAACATATGGCTAAATATTTAATGGACTTAGGTGTGAGTCAAGGAGACCATGTTGCTGTTATTGCAAAAAATAGTTATCGATTTTTAATAACTGTTCATGCTTTAAATTATGTAGGGGCTGTGAGTTTTTTAATTAATACACGTTTAACGAATCAAGAAATCGATTTTCAGCTAAAAGATGGTCAGGTTAAATATTTATTATTTGATGAAAACTTAAAACAACAAATCAGTGAATTAGATCATCAAGGTATTCAACTTACTAACATACACCAGTGCCCATTAGAAGTAGCGGACATTAGTCAAGTGGAAGATGAAATAAATTTAAATAACAAGTCCCATATTTTATATACGTCAGGGACAACCGGAGAGCCTAAAGGTGTACAACTAACTTATAACAATCATTGGTGGAGTGCGAATGCGTCTTTATTGAACTTAGGTTTATATGCTTATGACCGTTGGCTATTAAGTTTACCGATGTTTCATGTTGGTGGATTATCAATTGTTTATCGGAGTGTAATCTACGGGATTCCGATTCATCTTCATGAAACATTTGATGTCGAAGCGATTCATCATGATTTAACTGAACGAAATGTTACGATTGTTTCAGTTGTTACTGTTATGTTAGAACAACTATTAGAACGATTAGGTGAAGAGCGTTACCCAGATCATTTTCGCTGTATGTTATTAGGCGGTGGGCCAGCTCCTAAAGGCTTATTAGAACAAGCAAAAGAAAAAGCCGTACCTGTTTATCAATCGTATGGAATGACTGAGACGGCTTCACAATTTTGTACTTTAGACAATGCCAATGCGCTAACAAAGATTGGTTCAGCTGGAAAGCCACTTTTTACAAATCAATTAAAAATTGTCCATAATGAAACAGAGTTACCTCCACATGAAGTGGGTGAAATAGTTGTAAAAGGTCCAACAGTGACAATGGGTTATTATAAACGAGATGATGAGAACGATAAAACATTACAAAATGGTTGGCTTAAAACGGGTGACTTAGGCTATTTTGATGATGAAGGATTTTTGTATGTTGTAGACAGAAGAAAAGACTTAGTGATCTCAGGTGGTGAGAATGTATATCCTGCTGAGATTGAAAGTGTATTAAAGTCTCATCCTAAAGTAAAAGATGCAGGTGTTGTTGGACAAAGTGATGACAAATGGGGGCAAGTGCCTGTTGCATTTATTGTTCCAAAAAGCTCAATTGATTTTGTTGAACTCGAGGAATTTTGTTCTAGCCAACTCGCTAAGTATAAAGTTCCTAAAGGTTGGCATAAGATCGATGTGCTTCCTCGTAACGCGTCAAAGAAATTATTGCGTCATCAATTAGTTAAGCAATTAGGAGAGTGAGAGTGTTGGACTTAAAAGAAGTTGTTGTTCGTCAAGTAGCGATGAAATTGAAAAAGCCGTTTCAAACCGTTAATGGTTTAGTTGTTGTAAGAGATACACTAATTATTGAAGCCTATGATCATAATGGAAATGTTGGATATGGTGAATGTGTTGCGTTCGCTGATCCATTTTATACACCGGAAACAACGACTACAGCTTGGGATATGCTTAAATATTTCTTGCTACCAGTATTAAATAAAAGTAAACTGCAACACCCTAGTGAGGTACATGAGATTTTCAAGAGTGTACAAGGGCACCAAATGGCTAAATCAGGAATCGAAACAGCCTTGTGGGATTTATATGCCAAACAGCAGAAAGAAAGCTTAAAAGAAATTATTGGTGGTAAATATGATGAGGTTGAAAGTGGCGTTGTTTTGTCTTTAACTGATGATTTGGAGAAACAAGCAAAAGAATTTAGTAAAAAAGGCTACAAACGATTTAAATTAAAGGTTCAAAAAGGAAAAGAAAGAGAAACGATTGAAAAAGCAAGGCAATATATTGGTGATGTGCCTATTATGTTTGATGGTAATGGAACATATGGGCCAGAAGACATGCTACATTTAAAAAATTTAGATGATCTTAACTTACACATGATCGAACAGCCTTTTAGACAAGATGATTTCTATTATCACCACCAACTACAAAAAGAGATGAATACATATATTTGCTTAGATGAGACTGTGAAATCTGAGCACGATGCTTTTCAGGCTATTGAATTAAATTCAGCAGATTGTATTAATGTCAAATTAGGACGTGTTGGCGGTTATCAAGTCGCTTTAGATATCCATAATTTTGCTAAAGTAGCTAATATGCCGTTATGGTGTGGAGGCATGTTAGAAACAGGTATAGGAAGAGCACATAATGTTATTTTAGCCTCACTTGAACAATTTCAATTGCCAGGTGATTTATCTGAATCTGAACGATACTGGGAAGAAGACATTATTGACCAACCCTTTAAAGTAAAGAATGGAAAAGTGAAAGTCCCAACTAAACCAGGTATAGGTGTGAAAGTTAATGAAAAACGATTAGATGAAAGAACGGTAAGGCAATTTGAATTTGCAATGACTTCATAAGCATCAATTGCATAAATTCAATCCCTCTATGCCACATTAAGTGTAGAGGTGGGATGAATGGATAAAAGAAAATTTTATATCAGTGTCGAATCTGGTGAAATCTCTGAGTATAAAGCTGGAGATAATGATGATTTCATTATATACGGAGACCCAGATGAGATTATTGCACTTAGAGAATGTATGGATAATTTAAAAGGAGCTGAAGGTGGAACAGGCTTTAGGGCTATTATTCCTTTTAGAGAATACCATAATGACGATGAAAATGACCTTTATGATTATCAATTAATGAAAAGTTATAAGATGATTTATAATTTAGGAGACGATACGACAAAACGTCATATTGAAACGATGCCATTTTTTGGTGAGTTCAATAAAATCTCTGATGATCAGTAATGGTGTGTGATCTGTAAAAAAGGACAATTTTAAAGGTGACGCCGATTTTAGTTAAGGCGTCACCTTTTTGGTTTGGTTAAGAAGGGCTTTCTCTTTAAAATAAAAAGGTTTGGACAGAAGAACTTTTACAATGGAAAATTTGAATTAATTGAAATGTGACGTGTAAATTACCCGCTACGGAAATATACTCCGCTTTCCTTCATTTATACTTGAATAATTAGAACTAACAACCCACCATATTTAAATACACGATCATACTATAGTGTTCTATGAGGCTAGAGTTATTTTTCGAAGATTCTATTAAATGTTTAATTGGGGTCTAATAGAGGAATAATAGTCATATAGATAATAAAAATACTTAACTTGATCTGTTATAGAGGAAGGTGGTTTTGATTATGAAACAATTGGTCTATTTATTGGTCGTGTCAATCATGATGTTTATCATTACGATTTCTCATAGTCAATTAAGTGCAGCACCAGCTATGTTTACTGTTTCTGAACAACAATCCCACCAAAGTCTCTTAATTCAAAAAGAACAAATTAACATAGATGAAAGTATAAACCATCAATTGTCACATGAGGATATTGTTGGCGTCATGGATCAATTCATGGAACAACTTGTGCAAGAAACGAAAGAGGATTATGAAGTCATTCAATATGACTCAGTTGAACAGTTAAAAGACAGTTTCTCTGAATTTGCCTCTAGTCGTGTAACTGAACTGTTTGTTGATGATTATTATTATGAAGAGCAAGGCAACCTTTATATTATCCCAACGGCAACACCACCATGGTTCATTGACGGTGTAGAATATGAGCAAAAGAAAGTCGAGTCTGGACATTACTTAATAAAACAAGAAAATGTAACTGATTTTGATGGTGAATACACAATAATTATTGAACTACAATTGAAGGATGGAAACCAACCGTATATAATGGACATACAATATGAGTAGGAATAAAAATTGATAAAGGAACGTGTTCGAGTGGAAGTATTTAAAGACTACTATCATAATACAGTTAAGTTCGTTATGAATAAACAATATTTTTCAGAGCACCCGAAACATGTATGGATCATTGCAAAATATAATGACCAGTGGTTACTGACGCAGCATAAAAATAGAGGGATTGAGTTTCCTGGTGGAAAAGTTGAACTAAATGAAAGTCCTGAAGAAGCGGCTAAACGAGAAGTCTATGAAGAAACAGGTGGACTGGTTGAGCAGTTAGATTTTATCGGGCAATATTATGTTGATGGTAAGGGTGGAGACATTGTTAAAAATGTTTATTTTGCACAAGTTTCACATTTAGAAGAGAAGTCGCATTATTATGAAACAGAAGGGCCTGTTTTGTTAGATTTAATCCCTGAGGATGTTAAAAGTGATTCAAATTATAGCTTTATGATGAAAGATCAAGTATTGAAAATTGCTGTTCAAGAAGTGGAAAAAAGGAGTATGCGTAATTAAAAACCGTGTAGGGTATGCCTACACGGTTTTATTGGTTAATTTTTAAACGAAGGGCCTGCTGCGACAATCTCTTTAGGCACATCATTAAATTTATTGAAGTTTTCGTGGAACTTATCCGCTAATTCTTTAGCTTTTAGGTCGTATGCATCTTGGTCTTCCCAAGTTTTCTTAGGGTTAAGTACATCACTTGGAACACCAGGGCATGTCGTTGGCATATATAAACCGAAAAACTTATCTTGATTAAAATCAACGTTATTAAGCTCACCTTCAAGTGCTGCATGAACCATGGATCTTGTGTGGCTTAATTTCATTCTTGAGCCTTCACCATATGAACCACCAGTCCATCCTGTGTTAACAAGGAATACTTGCACATCATGTTGGTCAATTTTTTCACCTAACATTTTTGCATATGTTGCAGCTGGTAATGGTAAAAATGGTGAACCAAAGCAAGTGGAGAATGTCGCTTCCGGTTCTGTTATTCCTCGCTCAGTACCTGCTAGCTTACTGGTATATCCGCTTAAGAAATGATACATGGCTTGCTCTTTCGTTAATTTACTAATTGGTGGTAATACGCCGAAAGCATCTGCTGTTAGGAACACAATTGTGTTAGGGTGACCAGCAATACTTGGTTTAATAATATTATCAATATGATCAATTGCATAAGCTGCTCTTGTGTTTTCCGTTAAGCTAGTATCATCATAATCTGGAAGTCTTGAATCCTCTTTAACGACTACATTTTCTAATACAGAACCAAACCGAATGGCGTTATAGATTTGAGGTTCTTTTTCTTCAGATAAGTTGACACATTTAGCATAGCATCCTCCTTCAATATTGAAGACACCGTTTTGTGACCAACCATGTTCATCATCACCAATTAAACGACGATTTTCATCTGCTGATAAAGTTGTTTTTCCTGTTCCTGATAAACCAAAAAACAAAGCAACGTCACCTTCTTCACCAACATTTGCTGAACAGTGCATTGAAAGAACATCACTTTTTTGTGGTAACATATAATTCATGACAGAGAAAATCGACTTTTTAATTTCTCCAGCATACTCTGTTCCACCAATCAAGACTATTCGATGTTTAAATGATACAATAATAAATGTTTCTGAGTTTGTACCGTCTACAGATGGGTCCGCTTTAAAGTGCGGTGCAGAAATCACCGTGAAATCTGTCTCATGATTTTTAAGTTCTTCGTCTGTAGGTCGAATGAATAATTGATTTGCAAATAAATTATGCCAAGCAAATTGTGTAACAATCTTAATCGATAGGCGGTGCTTTTCGTCTGCACCGGCAAAACCACGGAAGGAGAACAATTCACCTTGTTCTGATAAGTAATCTGTCACTTTTTGAAGTAAGTTATTGAATTTGTCTTCACTGATTGGTTGATTGACTTCTCCCCAATCAACTTGATTTTTTGTTTCTTCATCTTCAACAATAAATTTATCTTTAGGAGAACGGCCGGTATAATGGCCTGTAGTTGCTCGTACTGCGCCTGTAGAAGTAAGAATTCCTTCATCTCTTGATAGAATTTTTTCGACTAGCTCTGCAACAGGTAAATTTTCTTGCACTGTATCAAATTTCGCTAGTTTTGAGACAAGTGTGTCCACATTGATTGTCTTCATATTTAGATCACCCTTTTACATTTGTATTTATAGATATTCCTTTATGTTTAAGTCAGTTAATAGTATAACACATTTATTTAAATAAACCATACTATTAATAAAATTTTCATAAATAATAAAAGAAGGCGAAAGTTGACACGTTTTGCCCTTCACGTTATTATAATGCAGAAACGGTATATCTCTTATCCAGAGTAAGTGGAGGGAACAGGCCCAATGAAGCTCGGCAACCATCACATCATGTGACAGGTGCTTATCCTGATGCAAGGTACTCCTTGGACGATAAGAGTGAAAGGCAGTTAAAACCTTTCCCTTGTCTACATGGGAAAGGTTTTTTAATGCACATTAATAAACAAAATGAGTTCGTTTAAATAAAAGTAGTGAAATGCTTTTTGCTAGGGTATGAGATCCGTTCAATTTATTAATTAGGGAGGATACATTTTTATGACGAATCAACGTCGACTATTTACGTCTGAATCCGTCACAGAAGGACACCCAGATAAAATGTGTGACCAAATCTCAGATGCTATTTTAGATGAAATTCTAACACGAGATCCAAATGCTCGTGTAGCTTGTGAAACAACGATTACAACAGGTTTAGTATTAGTATCAGGGGAAATCTCAACTTCGACTTATGTGGATATTCCGACAATTATTCGTGATACGGTTAAGGAAATCGGCTATACTCGAGCTAAGTACGGATTTGATTATGAGACTTGCGCTGTCTTAACTTCAATTGATGAGCAATCACCAGACATTGCACAAGGGGTTAATGAAGCATTTGAGAAGCGAGAAGGCCAAATGTCAGATGATGAAATTGAAGCCATTGGTGCAGGTGACCAAGGTTTAATGTTTGGTTATGCAAGTAATGAGACAGAGGAATTAATGCCTTTGCCGATCTCATTGTCTCATAAATTATCAAAACGTCTAGCTGATGTACGTAAAACAGAAGTATTGCCGTATTTACGTCCAGATGGTAAAACCCAGGTGACAATTGAATATGATGATAATGGTAACGCTGAGCGAGTTGATACCGTAGTTATTTCAACACAACACCACCCTGATATTGACTTAGAACAAATTAAGTCCGATCTAATGGAACACGTTATTCTTCCAGTTGTTTCTAATGAACTAATAGATGATCACACTAAATTCTTTATAAATCCAACTGGCCGTTTTGTAATTGGTGGTCCTCAAGGTGATGCTGGGTTAACAGGTCGTAAAATAATCGTTGATACGTATGGTGGTTATGCTCGCCATGGTGGTGGAGCATTTAGTGGTAAAGATGCTACTAAAGTTGACCGTTCAGCTGCTTATGCTGCAAGATATGTTGCTAAAAATATTGTTGCAGCAGGATTAGCTGACCAATGTGAAGTACAACTAGCTTATGCAATCGGTGTTGCAAGGCCTGTTTCTATTTCGGTTAATACATTTGGTACAGGTAAAGTTTCTGAAGAACGTTTAGTTGAAGCGGTTCGTGAAACATTTGATTTACGTCCAGCTGGTATAATTGAAATGTTAGATTTAAGACGTCCGGTTTATAAGAAGACAGCTGCTTACGGCCATTTTGGTCGTACGGACGAAGACTTCACATGGGAGCGTACTGACCGAGCTGAACAATTAAAACAAATAATTGGTATCGAATAATAAAAGAAGCTTTGTATGTCCAGGTTTAGGACATACAAAGCTTTTTACTTTAGCTAGATTAATAACTACATCTAGTAAACAGGCTTCACTTAACGGTTTTGTTGTTCTTCTTTATAAACTTGACCTTTATCAACATATGTTTGCCGGATACGGTTCATTTCTTTAAGGTCTTCTTCAGTGATCTCACGAATGACTTTAGCAGGCCTACCAAACGCTAAGCTATTTGGTGGGATCTTCTTACCTGGTGGAACTAAGCTTCCTGCTCCAATGAAAGCATTCTCGCCAATTTCAACTCCATCTAATACAGTAGCCCCCATTCCGATAAGAGCATTCTCTCTTATTACACAAGAATGTAGCATGACTTGATGTCCTACTGTTACACCATCTTCAATAATTAAAGGTTGATTTGGACTTTGGTGGAGCATACTTTGGTCTTGGATATTAACATTTTGACCTATTTTAGTGGGTGAAACATCACCACGTATAACCGTTTTAAACCAAATACTACTATGTGCTCCAATCGTCACATCACCCGTAATTACGACATCCTCAGATATGTAAGCAGAAGCATCAATAGTTGGGTATTGTCCTTTATAAGGTAGTATCATTGTTGACCTCCTAAATGAATAATATGGTAAGATAATTATAACAAAATTCAAGGACATTTTGTTATGGGAGGAGAATATATGTTAGTGAGAGAGAGTGATGCTTTCAAAGCCGTTATTGTGTTAATACATGGGGCGTTCATATAGCGTTTAACAAAATTGCGGATTATAAAGAAGTCCCAACATTAATTTTACAGGCTAAAGAAGATCATTTAGTCCCTGTTGAACGTGTGGAAAATTGGTTTTAGAAATTGCCCATAAAAGATAAAGAGCTGCAAATTTGGCAAAGCTTATATTATGAAGTGTTTAATGAACAAGAGCGTGATGACGTTATGAAGCAAGCGTTAAAGTTTATAAAACAACAGGTAATTATAAAACAGGAGGGCTAATACTTTTATGAAGATTCCTAATTCACTGTCGCAAGTTCTAGCAACCTGTTATAAAGATTTATTTCCACAAGTGAATAACATGTTATCGAAATGGCGAGATTATGCAAATCAAATCCCTAACGAAGAGTTAAGAACACAAGCTTTAGCAAGTATTGATTCGAAAACGTTCCACTGTGAAGGTGGTTCGATCTATGCCACACTTGCCAGAGAAAAATGGCAAAAAGCGATTGATTTTATCGTTTCATACCAGACGATTAGCGATTACCTTGATAATTTATGTGATCGGAGCCAATCACTAGACCCTGTCGATTTTAGGCAATTACACCAAGCACAATTAGATGCGATTCGAATAGAGCCTGAAATTGATCAAGTTAATTATTATAAGTATCGTGATGATCAAGATGACCAAGGGTATTTGAAAAGTTTAGTGCTAGAATGCCAAAGAATAATAAAACAAATCCCTAATTATGACCAAATCCAACCTTATATCGAACGCTTAGCATCTTTATATGTTGATTTACAAGTTCATAAACACGTTGTTGAACATGAGCGCGTCTATCGATTAACTGAATGGTTTGAACATGAAAATGAGGATGAAGATTTAAGGTGGTACGAATTCTCTGCAGCCACTGGTTCTACGTTAGGTGTATTTTGTTTAATTTCGTACGGGTTAGCTAATGAACAACATGGTCGTGTCATACAAGAAGCATTCTTCCCATCTTTGCAAGGATTACATATATTGTTAGATTACTTCATTGACCAACATGAAGATGAGGTTGAAGGCGATTTAAATTTTGTTAATTATTATCAAGATGAAAATGAAAAACTAGAACGAATGGCTCAAATGATCAAGCAAGCCAGACAGAACTTGACTAATATACCAGATCAAAACTTTCACCAACTCATCGTAGACGGGCTTGTTGGCCTATACTTATCAGACCCTAAAGTTAAACAAATCAAAACCTCTGACAATGCGATAAAATATTTACTACAAAGTGCAGGTTGGCGAGCGAAAATCGTTTATTGGAACGGAAAGGCTTATCGAAAATTTAAAAGCTATAAATCTAAATCAGCGTAGTATTAACTGAGTCGTGAGAGCTACTAAAGAGGGGGTAGTCAAGGGGGGGACAAAGGTGTAATATGTCCTTTTGAAATTTACTGGTCATTTGAAACGTTACTCAATAACGACATGATATAACTACTGAGGTTGGAGTTTTTCATTTGAGTTGTTGGGTTGTGGTGAGCGAAGGTGGCGACTCCAGGTTGATTAATATTTTCATGCATCCGCTAAAACCTAAAAGCGTCCTGTTCGCTACTCGGAGGCCACCACACCCTTATGAAAGTACACCCTTAGCCTGTGATTACTCGCTGTACAGAACCTATTGTAGCCACCATCGACACTAGAGAAGTCCAGGTCGCCTTAATGCTTGTACCAAAAGTGATTCACAATAACATTAACTAAGCCTTAACTGGGAGACATTGGATATAATCTATAAGCTTAATTCCTTAACTGTAATAGCTCTTGAGCGTTTTTCTTTTTTACAACCTGAGAATTCATCTTCATTTACTAAATCTAACTTCATTGCAGATTCTAGCTTTTCTGTATCTGGAAGTTTAACTTGTAAAATAAAATCTTCTAAATTTAAATCTTCTAATTTTTGAATTGTCTTTTCATCGTCGTATTTAATAGAAGATCGAATCGTGCGCTGTACTTTATATTTCCCAATTTTAACTTCACCCTTCTCCTCTTCTCCAAACTGTTCATCTAAGTAGCTATGGATTTGTTTTTTGATTTGATTCAAGTCTTTTTCGATCTCTTTTTTCTCGGTGCTTAAATCATAGTATTTTTTTAATAACTCTTCTGTTAGTTTCTCCTCGTTTGAATTGGCCATCTTCATTCCCCCAGTCTATTGTGGTTAGTAAATTTATATGAGACTGGATCGCATTTATGCAATAGACTTATAATACATAGATTCTTCCTGAGTAAAAAAGTCTATGTTTTATAAGAATTTAGGTAAAAAAACATCAGGAACACCTGATTAGTAGGCTGTCTGTGACTAGTTATATCACTATTAATTCTATTTTTTATAGATTGCTACAACAAAAGGGGCTTTTTCGCTACGATTCACCATTTGATACTTTACAATATCGACTTCTTTAGCTGGTTTGTTTTTAAGATAATTAAGCAGTTCGTCTTTTTCAATTTGCCCAGTTTCATGCCCAGGATAAATGACAATAACAATCAGTCGCTCTTTCTTAAGCAGCTTTAACAATCCTTCAATTGCTTGAATTGTCGTGTTAGCCGTCGTCGTAATCGATTGGTCACTACCTGGTAAGAAACCTAGGTTAAAGATTACTCCACCAATGTTTTTTATATCACGTTTGTTTAACTCTTCATAGGCATGTTCATGACCTTGTAAAATAGTTGTGACATGCTGAACATCGTGTTGATTAAATAGTTGTTGAGCTTGTTCGAGCGCTTGTTTTTGAACATCGAATGCAAAAATATGCCCATCACGCCCTACTAATTCGCTCAACATTAGACTATCATGTCCATTACCTAATGTCGCATCGACTACAACTTCACTTTGTTTTACTGAATCGTATAATAGCTGGTGAGCATATGGGATGATTTGTTTCATGATTGCGTCAGCTCCAATGATTGATCATGTTTACCTTGCCAGCTGAATCGACGCTTGAATTCGGCATCGATTTCGTTAAGAATATTGAACTTGTCCATACTCCACATCGGCCCTACCATTAGTTCAATTGGACCATCCCCGGTAATTCGGTGGACAATCATTTCAGGAGGTAACACTTCTAATTGGTCAACAACTAATTGAATATATTCATCTTTTGTAAGGAATTTAACGAGTCCTTTTTCATACTGCTTAATCATCGGTGTATTTTTTAATAAGTGTAATAAATGTATTTTGATCCCTTGTACATCCATTTGTGATACGATCTTAGCTGTTTCAAGCATCATGTCATAATCTTCGCCGGGTAGCCCATTAATAATGTGCGAACAAACTCGAATATTATGTTTTCTTAATTTATTAACACCTTCGTAATAACAATCTAAATCGTGAGCCCGATTAATGAGCTGACTCGTCTTTTCATGTGCTGTTTGTAATCCGAGTTCAACCCATAAATAAGCGCGTTCATTCAGTTCTTTTAAATATTCAACGACATCATCTGGCAAGCAATCAGGTCTTGTCCCGATTGATAACCCAATGACACCTTCTTGTTTAAGCACTGTTTCAAATTTCTCTCTTAACTCTTCAACCGGAGCATGAGTATTTGTGAAAGCTTGGAAATACGCCATATATTTACCGTTCTTCCATTTATCATGCATGTTGTTTTTAATAGTATGAAATTGTACTTTTAAATCTTCCGAACGATCACCCGCGAAGTCGCCACTACCAGCTGCTGAACAAAACGTACAGCCTCCATAAGCAACTGTACCATCACGATTCGGACAATCAAAGCCTCCATCTAAAGCAACTTTAAATACTTTATGTCCAAATGTTTGTTTTAAATGATAATTCCATGAGTGATACCGTTTATGATCAAAAGAATACGGAAAAGGGTTTTGCATAGTTAGACTCCTTAATACTTAGATTCATTTATTTAATTTTAACACGTTAATAAGAAGGATTGTCATATTAAGGTGTCGAATAAAATATTAAATTTATAAATTATAATATTGCGTCGAATAGTGTCGTTTATTTGTTATAATATACCTAAGTATAATGTTCTAGGTACTTGAGTTTTATTAAACAGTGTTAATAATATTAGTATTAAGTTAAGTTTTTTTTAAGAAGGTTGGTGGTTAGGTGGATGAAGTCAGTTATTAGTAAGCTTAAAAATATAAATAAAGCAAGTAAACAACAATTAATTGAGTTAGATCCCAATACAAGATTAATAGATTTATTTAATAAAACGATTATTGGGTTTTTGGCTAAGGAAATTGGTAAGGAAATGAATTTGTCGACAGAGGCAGCTCATGTATTGTACTATTCTGCTATTTCCTCAGGTGAGGAGTTTTCTAACAACGATGGTTTGTTTTTTGATTATGCCTACAAAATAGTCGATTGGTGCGAAAGACATAAAGATGTAGAGGCAGAAATTAATAGCCTTGATGCTTCAGAGCTAATGAAACAAGCTTTAATTACGGTTTATCACAAACATAAATATGACTTAAATCATCTAACAGTAATCAATAAACCAAACTATGAAGAAAATCAAGAATGGCAAATTTATCGTGAAGCAATGTATGCTGCTTCACAAGAGAAATTTCTACTTATTTCAAAACAAGAATTAGATGAGTGTTATAATGGTGAAATTTTGGCTGCACAAACGATCTTAGACCGACAAGACATACCGATTTGTCGACAGAAAACTACTCAAGCACTTGAAAGCTTACAAGTTAACCAAACTGAATTGAGAAGTTGGCTTTTAGTCGTTTCTGAGGCGGTAACCAATGTTTTAAAACATGCAGACTCAGGAAGCATGGTCATCATTAATGGTGAAGATGAAGTTAGAATAATTGTAAAAGATAATGGGAGAGGTTATCCCATTAAAGAATTGCCGAACCTTATTTTGCTATCAGGCTTTTCAACGAAACAGTCATTAGGACAAGGCTTTACATTAATGATGAAAATTGTTGATTTAATATCACTTTATACTGACCATAATGGTTCTTCAATTGTCCTAACAAAAAGGTTAAATAAAAATGGGTGAAAATATGATGGACTTATTTGGTAAATTAAAAAAAATGATAAATAGCGCAGCTTTTATTTTATTAAGTGCTGCTGTTTTAATTAATTTAAGTGGTTTACTCGGTTTCATCAATGGCACAATAGTTTATTTAACTACAACTATATTAGTAACTTTATCTATAATTGTGCTATTTATTTACCAAAGAAATACACTAAACGATGTCAAAAAAATGAAGGGAAAGTTAAAGCGTATGCGTGAAGGTATTTATACTGATGCGGTAAGCTTTAATCGGTTCTCAATCAATCAAGAAATCCAAGATGATTTGAATGGCTTAAGTAAAGATGTACAAAACAGTTTACATTATGTACAAGATCATGCGTTAACGATTCAAAAATTTTCTTATTTATTGAAGGAAGATGCAGAAAAAACAGTCCATCATTTATATGATTTATCTATTGAAATTGCTGATAGTGCTCAAGGAGATCTACAAGCCTATGAAGATTTTATTTCATCTGTTCATTCTCACCTTCAGTTTCAAAGTGAGTTTTCAAGTGATACTACTTTAATTAAGTATAAATTAGATAAGGTTAAAGACTTAGAAAAGAATAGACAATCAGAAGTGATAAGTATTACAGTCACTTTATCTGACTTATTTGAAACGATTGAACAACAATCAAGAGAGTTGTCTCATATCTCAGAAGAATTAATGAAGCAAATCGAACGTTTTTACAAACAACCGTCAAAATAGGAGGAGAATGATGTGAGTTTAGAGATTAAAAAATTAAATACGGACCAAGGTGATTATGAATTAGTATTATCAGGTGTTCTTGATATATCAACACGTTCTACTTTCGATGAAGTATTTGATAGCTTAGTTGACCTTCAATCTCTTAAGTTAAATTTAGAAGAATTAGAATTTATTGATTCAACAGGAGTTGGGGGTATTATGGAAATTATCTTTGCTTCAAATGAGAGAGGCTTTCAACTAACTGTATTAAACATCAATGATAACATTGAAGAAATATTAAGTACACTTGGTGTATTTACCATTATGGAGAGCTTGCAAGTAGAGAGGTGTTCTACGTGAGTGGAGATAATAAGCAAAGCAATTATTCAATCATTATAGAAGAAGGTAAGGAAGACCAAACGCTACAAAGGGAGATTAGGCTAGCTCGAAATATTCAAATGAAGCTATTAAATGGCTCAGACCCTGAAATTGATCATACCAGTCTAGCAGGCACATCATTACCTGCGAGATTAATTGGTGGGGATTACTATGATTTTTATAAGCTTTCGGATAATAAGATTCGTGTCGTCATTGGTGATGTAATGGGGAAAGGCATTCCTGCTGCTATGCTTATGATCTTAACTCGTGGTGCATTTAGGTCAGCTTCAGAAAATACCCAAGGACCTGCTGAGACGTTAACAGCTATGAATAATGCGATATATAGAGATTTAAAACAATTGAAGTCATTTGTTACACTTTTTTGTTGCGATTGGGATGTTGAGCATAACACTATTACATACGCGAACGCTGGCCACGTGTTACCTATGCATATCAAAGAAAAGGGTGTTGAGTCACTAGAAACTGTTAGTGGCATTATGCTTGGCGGATTACCGAATCAAGCTTATGAAGAAAAAAGTATTAGTATAGATCATGGTGAAACAGTCTTTTTCTATACTGATGGAATCGTTGAAGCTCAAAATGGTAAAGGTGAATTTTACCAAACAGAACGATTACGCAACTTGTTACAAGAACTATATGGTAATGAGGTATCTGAAATAGAAGAAGCGGTTTCAGATAGTTTGTTTCAGTTCACTCAAGGAGAAGCGCAAAAAGATGACATCACGATGGTGATTTTACAAAATGATGACCCAAACTCAGCCATACAAGGCTATAATTCACCTATTAATACATAGGGAGGTGAACTAATGAAACGTTCATTAATTTCTAAAGGTAAAAGTGTTAATGAAGCAATTGAAGAAGGATTGAAAATATTAAATAAGTCAACTGATGAAGTCAATATAGAGGTTTTAGAAAGTGGGAAGAAAGGTGTCTTGTTTCTAGGTGGGAAAGAAGCCAAAGTTAAATTAACCGTTTTAGAACATGTTGTGATGAGTTATGATCAAGCTAATGTTGAAATGAATAATTTAGATCAATCTATTGAACAATTAGTAGACGACCTAGATTCTATGTCTAATCAAGAGAATACTCCACGTGATCAATCGTTTATGAATGAGGATCATTTAATTGTGATTAAAGATGGGGATATTCACACTCGGGAAGGTGAGGATTATTATCCGACGATCAAACCAGGTAAAGGGATTAAACTGTATAAAAATGGAGAGCCGCTCGTAAAGACTACTATTATAACTAACGAAGATCAACTAACATATGAGTTAGAGGAGAGCATCGAGGAGCTGTCGTGGAGTATCGATGTGAGTGAAGATTCTATGCAAGTCCATTGTTATATTAAACCAGAAAAGCTTATGAAGTATCAACTGCCCGACCAAGAAACTGATCGCTACTTAGAAGTTAAAACTCAAAAGACAGAAACAGTTGTTAATCACCTCGAAGCACAAGACCTTATAAAAAAATTAGAAGAATTAAATGTTATTTACGGCATTGAACATAAACAGATTGTTGAAGCTATTGATAGTTTAAAAGAAGGAAGGTTTATAGTTGCTCAAGGAACAGAACCAAAAGCAGGTGTAAACGGACGATTAGATTTTAACATTGATATACAAGGCCAAAAAGGTAAACCTAAACATAATGATGACGGAACAGTAGATTTTAGGGAAACGTCGTATATTCCATCTGTTGATAAAGGGGATGTTTTAGCACGACTTATTGATCCAACCCCAGGTGTACCGGGTAAAAATGTTTTTGGTGATTTAATTCCTCCACCTAAAAGTCATGAGGCAATCGTGAAAGTGGGGAAGGGTATTGAATTAATTGAGGAAGAACTTGTTGCAACTGAGTCAGGAAAGCCACAAGTTCAAATGCGTGGGTTACTTTATAAAGTCCAAATACTTCCGACATTAGTTCATGAAGGTGATGTATCGATTGAGACTGGAAACATTCATTTTACAGGTGGTGTCGAAGTGTTGGGCGATGTCCTAGAAGAAATGGAGGTCTCAACAGTTGGTGATGCTAAAATCGCTGGAAGAGTAGATCATGCTAATATTGTTTCAGCTAGTAGTATTTACACCGGTAAAAATGTGATTAACTCGCGTTTGACAGCTGGAAAAGGGAATTTAGTCATTTCGAATCTTGGGCAAATTTTAAGTGGTTTATCAGATCATTTATATCAAATTATTGGTGCTGTTAAACAATTATTAAATTCGCAAGCTTTCAAAAGCTCTGATTTCTCTTCTAATGGAATTTTGCCTTTATTGAATATTTTGTTGGAAAAGAAGTTTAAAGACGTCCCGCCATTAATTAAAGATTATATTAATCTAGTTAAAGAGAATGAAGAAACGTTAGATGATGAGTGGATTTCTTTATCCCGACAGTTAAAAGGGTTAACTCACCTAACGCCTAATAAAACATATTCAAGCCCACAAGAGTTACAAAAGTTAAAGGAAGAAGTTGATCTACTTTGTGAAATTAGTAGAACTCCCCCAGAACCTAATTCAAGTATATCTATACCATATGCGATGAATAGTGAACTATATTGCTCTGGTGATATAACGATTGGGAAAGATGGGAGCTATCATTCCGATCTTCATGCTGGAGGCTTTTTAAGTATAAATGGGGCGATTATAGGTGGTGAAGCTTATGCTCAGTCAGGGATGGATGTACAAGAAGTAGGCTCTAAAGGTGGGCAAAAAACGCTTTTATCTGTTCCAAATGATCAAAGCATTAAAGCTGAATTAGTAAGGCAAGATACTGTTATTCAAATAGGAAAAAGAAAGTATCATTTTCAAGAAGACAGGCAATTTGTTACGGCAGTATTAGTAGAAGATGAAATTGTTATTAAATAGGGAGATGAAGGCTTTGAATTATGAGATTAAATTAGAGGGTGAAAAAGTAACATTATTATTGTTAGGCGATTTAGATATAGAGGCTACTGAAACATTTGAAATAGACTTCTTGTCAAAGGCAAAAGAACACACCAATTATCATGCGTGGCATATTGATTTAAAAGAGGTTCCTTTCGTTGACTCTACGGGTGTTGGACTATTAATTCATTTTGTTGAAACACTTAAGGAACTTGAATTTGATGTAAAAGTCATTAATATACAACCTTCTGTATATGATATTTTTTCATTAATGCAAGTTGATGCAATTTTAGGAGTCGAACTTCTTAAAGAAAAAGCCTAACTGAATATAACTTGACATTTGTATAGACGTTGATTAAACTAAACTTTAATATAAACAAATGTAAGTGTATAAATTGAAACGATGATAAAGGAGTAGTAAGAATAATGGCAAATATAGAGAGGTAACGGTTGGTGAAAGTTACTTTTGTCGCTTCTGAACTCGCCTTTTAGTTACGTGTATGAACATGAGTAGTATGCGTCGTTTTTCCGCGTTAAGGAACTCGAGTGAGCCACATACATAATGCTGGCTAATTTGGGTGGTACCACGGGTAATACTCTCGTCCCAACTTTTGGGGCGGGAGTTTTTTTATGGTTTTAATCCTGTACACACTTCTTAATTAAGGGGTGGGGAATGATTTTAAACAATAAAAGGAGGAAGTAATAGTGGCTTATAATCATCGTCAAATCGAAGCCAAATGGCAAAGGTATTGGGAAAATAACAAAACGTTTAAAACGAATACGGAATCAGATAAGTCGAAATTTTACGCGCTAGACATGTTCCCGTATCCATCTGGGGCAGGCTTACACGTTGGGCACCCCGAAGGTTATACCGCAACGGATATCTTATCACGTATGAAGCGTATGCAAGGTTACGAAGTATTACATCCAATGGGTTGGGATGCTTTTGGTTTGCCAGCTGAACAATATGCCATTGATACAGGTAATGACCCTGCAGAGTTCACACAACAAAATATTGAAATTTTTAAACGTCAAATTAAATCGTTAGGGTTCTCTTATGATTGGGACCGAGAAATTAATACAACAGACCCGAATTATTATAAGTGGACACAATGGATCTTCATTAAATTGTATGAAAAAGGTTTAGCTTACATTGATGAAGTGCCAGTAAATTGGTGTCCTGCTTTAGGTACAGTACTAGCTAACGAAGAAGTTATTGATGGTAAGAGTGAACGTGGAGGGCATCCGGTTATTCGTAAACCAATGCGTCAGTGGATATTGAAAATTACTGAGTATGCAGACCGTTTACTTGAAGACCTAGAAGAGCTAGATTGGCCTGAAAGCTTAAAAGATATGCAGCGTAACTGGATAGGGAAATCAGAAGGTGCTGAAATTACATTTGATATTGAAGAAACAGACTTAAATTTTAAAGCCTTTACTACACGCCCTGATACAATTTTTGGTGCGACCTATGCTGTACTATCACCAGAGCATCCATTAGTCGACGAAATTACGACTGAAGAACAACGTACTAAAGTTGAGACGTATGTGGATGAAGTGGAAAAGAAAAGCGACCTTGAGCGTACAGACCTTGCAAAAGATAAATCAGGTGTCTTTACAGGAGCTTATGCCATTAACCCAGTAAGTAGAGAGAAAATGCCAATCTGGATTGCTGACTATGTCCTTATGTCTTACGGTACAGGTGCTATTATGGCAGTACCTGCACATGATGAGCGGGATTATGATTTTGCCAAAGCATATGATTTACCGATTGTTGAAGTAGTTTCTGGTGGCAATATTGAAGAAGCGGCATATACTGAAGACGGTGAACACATTAACTCTGATTTCTTAAACGGATTTAAAACTGAAGAAGCAATTAGCAAAGCAATTGATTGGTTAGAAGAACATAAACGTGGAACTAGACAAACAACTTATCGCTTACGTGACTGGCTATTTAGCCGACAACGCTATTGGGGAGAACCAATTCCAATTATTCATTGGGAAGATGGAGAAATGACGCCAGTTAACGAAAATAAACTACCGCTTGAATTACCTAAAACAAGTGAAATTAAACCATCTGGTACAGGTGAATCTCCATTAGCGAATATTACAGAATGGGTTGAAGTAACTGAACCTGATACAGGTAGAAAAGGTCGTATTGAAACAAACACAATGCCACAGTGGGCAGGAAGCTGCTGGTACTACTTACGCTATATTGACCCAGATAATGATGAAATGTTAGCAGACCCTGAAAAACTAAAAAAATGGCTACCAGTTAATATTTATATTGGTGGTGCTGAGCATGCTGTACTTCATCTACTATACGCACGCTTCTGGCACAAGGTTCTTTATGATTTAGGAGTCGTTCCAACAAAAGAGCCATTCCAAAAACTATTCAATCAAGGCATGATCTTAGGTGAAGGTAATGAAAAAATGAGTAAGTCTAAGGGGAATGTTGTAAATCCTGATGACATTGTAAACACACATGGCGCGGATACTTTAAGATTATATGAAATGTTCATGGGACCTTTGGAAGCTTCTGTAGCATGGAGCACTAATGGTTTGGATGGAGCTAGGCGCTTCTTAGACCGCGTATGGCGACTGTTTGCAGATGATGAAGGCTCACTCTCAACTGCTGTAACTACGGAATCTAATTCTGATTTAGAAAAGGTTTATCATGAAACTGTGAAAAAAGTAACGGAATATTATGATGAACTAAGATTTAATACAGCTATCTCACAAATGATGGTATTTATTAATGAATGCTATAAAACAGAAACCGTTCCTTTAGAATATGCACAAGGGTTTGTTAAGTTAATTGCACCAATCGCACCTCATATAGGTGAAGAATTATGGTCAATCTTAGGTCATGGAGATACTGTTACTTATGAAGCGTGGCCAACGTTTGATGAGACGAAACTTGTGGAAGACACAGTAGAGATTGTTTTACAAGTGATGGGGAAAGTAAGAGCGAAAGCAAAAGTACCGAAAGAAGCTACAAAAGAAGAGATAGAAGAAATTGCAATGAATAATGAAACGATTCAAGAATGGATAGAAGGTAAAACAGTTCGAAAAGTGATTGCCGTTCCTGGTAAGTTAGTCAATATTGTAGCTAATTAATTGTAGGAAGGGGAGATTCCCTTTCCTACTTAAATATACTTAAATTATTGAGGAGGTAATTTCATGAGTGAAGAAGTAAATGAGCTATTACCAGAAGAGTTAGAGAAAGACCTTGAAGGTGAATCCCAATATAGCATTATAGATGTAAGAGAAGATGAAGAAGTTGCAACTGGAATGATTCCGGGCGCTAAACATATAGCTTTACAATCCATTCCAGATCAACTAGACCAACTTCCAAAAGACAAAGAGTATGTCATGGTATGTCGTTCAGGAAGAAGAAGCCATAATGCGTGTTTGTTTTTAAATGAACAAGGGTATAATACTTTAAACCTTAAAGGTGGTATGCTTGATTGGACTGGTGAAAAAGTCTTTTAAAATTTGCTATTGACGTTTACTCGTTGAGCAGGTTATACTTTTCCCTGTCGCTCAAAAAGATTAAACAAAAGAAAGTGCGACAGGGGATAATTACCAATGTTAAGTGATTGACATTGTTAGATGATTTAAGATATAATTTTTATTACAAACTTAAAACAACAGAAAAACAACAAAAGTTGCTGATTGTTAACTTTATTAAGTCGCTTTTTGCTACTGACACAAAACAAAAACGTGTTTAAACGTTTTTCAAAAAAGTTGTTGACTTCATTAGTTTTGAGATGTTAGATTAGTTGAGTCGCTTTTTTGAAGTGGCGCACAACAATGTAAAAGTTGTTATTTAAAAAAATATAAAAAGTTGTTGACGAAATGTTTTCAGTTTGTTATATTAATAAAGTCGCTTTTTTGAAGCGGCGTACTTCGAACCTTGAAAACTAAACAAAATAGCCTGTCGTCAATTCTAGTTTTCTTCTTATTGACTTGTAGAAGAAAACAAAGAGATGACATTAAACGAGTC
>NZ_BAAACZ010000017.1:92143-92313 GCF_039521975.1 Alkalibacillus silvisoli
TGCAAGTCGAGCGCGGGAAGCAGACTGAATCCTTAGGGAGGACGTTTGTGGAACGAGCGGCGGACGGGTGAGTAACACGTGGGCAACCTGCCTGTAAGACGGGGATAACTCCGGGAAACCGGGGCTAATACCGGATAACGCATAGAACCGCCTGGTTCTGTGTTGAAAGA